>JBDTMU010000057.1:0-7975 GCA_039934115.1 Chloroflexota bacterium
GGGCGGCGAGCCACGCGGTGAGCGATTCAGGATCGACTTCGCTGATCGCCGGCTGGGTTCCGGCGAATGGACGTTCAGTCACGCCGCCCCAGGATCAGCATCAGGTAGTAGAGGAAGGTCAGCAGTGCTGCCAGCGCTGCGGCGACATAGGTCCAGGCCGCTGCCTTGAGCACTTCGCGAGCGCCGACCTGTCGCTCCCCGGTGATGCCGAGGCTGCTGACGAAGGCGAGCGCCTTGCCCGAGGCGCCGATCTCGACCGGCAGCGTGATGAAGGTGAAGATCACCGCGGCCCCAAAGAAGATCAGGCCGACCCAGGCGAGCTGCAACAGGTTGAACCACACCCCGGCGATGATCAGCCACGGGGCGAGCCCCGAGCCGAGCTGCGCGGCGGGCACGATCGTCTGCCGCACGGCCATCCACGGGTCGCGCTCCCGATCCTGGAGGGCGTGACCGACCTCGTGTGCGATCACCGCCGCGGCAGCGACCGAGAGGGTGCCGGAGCCCCGCGGGAATCCGACCGAGCGATCGGTCGGGTCGTAGCGGCCCAGCTGCTGCGCTCCCGCCACGGCGGAGCTGACGCGCAGCACCTTGCCACGCGGGTCGTAGTGATCCGTCAGCTGGCCGGGGACCGGCTCGATGCTGACATCGGTGAGGCCCTGGCGGTCGAGGAGCCGTCGGGCAAAATCGAAGGCTGAAAGGTCAATGCCAGAGTCGACCTTCGACCACTTGGCATACGTTGAGCGAACGCGCCACGCCGCCCAACCGGTGATGGCCAGGCTCGGAAGCATGACCAGCAGGATGTAAGGGAGAAAACCACCCATGGTTGTTGCTGCTACCTCCTTGGAAGCGCGCCGAGTATAGCCGAGGCTCCCTTTCGCCTCCGTGAAGGCGAGGTGAAGATGGGGCTACGCGGGAGGTGTGCCACCGCCGAGCAGGACGTGCTCCCTTGGCAGGCCGCGGCGCCATGCGTCGGCCGGCATGACCGCCCGTCCCTCGGGCTGGACGAGCTCCAGCGCCAGCGCACCCTGCCCGCAGGCCACCAGCGGCCACTCACCGGGGAGCAGGGTGCCGACCAGTGGTCCGTCGACGCCCGCCACCGGGTGGGCAGCGCGGATGTGGAGCCGCCGCCCGTCGAGCGTGGTCCAGGCGCCGGGCCACGGCTGGAGGGCCCGGACGCGGCGGTCGACGATCGCGGCGCTCTGTCGCCAGTCGATCCAGCCATCGCTGCGCCGGAAGGGCCGGATCATGGTGGCCTTGCTCTCGTCCTGCGGCCTGGTGACGATCTCACCCGCGACCCAGGCATCGAGCTCCGCCGGTACGACCTCCGCGGCGAGCTCCGTCAGACGCCCCTCGAGCTCTGGCGTCGTCTCGCGACCGACGAGCCTCACCGGCCATTGCGCCACGATCGGGCCGGCGTCCAGCTCCGCGGTCATGACCATCAGCGACACACCGCCCTCAGGGTCGCCGGAAAGGATGGTCGAGGCGACTGGCGCGGCGCCACGGTGACGTGGCAACAGCGAGGGGTGCACGTTGAGCGGCGGACGTGGCGCGACCTCCAGCAGGTCAGGGGGCACCAGCTGGCCGTATGCGGCCAGCAGCAGTCCGTCGGGCGCGAAGCGGTGCAGGAGGGCCCTCCCCTCGTCCGAGCGAAGCCGGCGCGGCGTCTCGACCGCGACACCCTGCTCTCGGGCCCAGGCCGCGACGGGTGACGGACGAGTCTGAAGCCCACGACCTGCCGGCCTGTCGGGCTGGCTGATGACGAGCAGCTCATCGCAGAGCTCCGGGAGACGCGAGAGCAATGGGACGCCGAACAGGCCTGTGCCGAGAAACGCGATGCGGCCCAGCTGCGGCACTAGATCCCTGCGGTCGTCCGTTCCTCCACCTCGCTCGGGTGCTCGCTGACGCGAACCAGTTCTTCGAGCGAATCGAGGTAGTCGATGTACAGGACCCCGTTCAGATGATCGATCTCGTGCTGGAGTGCGCGTGCGAACAGCTCATCACCCCTGACGCGGAACTCTTTCCCATTCCGGTCCCGGGCCTTGATGGTGACCTTGGCATGGCGGCGCACCTCCGCCACGAAGCCCGGAATCGAGAGGCACCCCTCCCAGTCGATCACCTCGCCGCTGGCGCGCACGATCTGCGGGTTGACGAGCTCGGTCACCTTCTCCTCGAGCTCGATCACCGCGACCTGTAGCGGCACCCCGATCTGGTTGGCCGCCAGGCCGATGCCCGGCGCGTCGCGCATCGTGTCGACCATCTCCTGCAGCAGCCGATGCAGGGACGCATCGAAGTGCGTCACCTTCCTCGCGCGCTGGTGGAGGATCGGCTCGTCGGCAGTCAGGATCGGGCGATTGGCCATTCCTCGCATTGTACCGATCCGCGGATCGCATTCAGCCAGCGCGAATCACTCCCCTACAGCAGGGATTCTGGGTCGACGTCGATCGCCACGCCCGCCGGAACGTGCTCCAGGGCCGCCGCCCTCGCCGCCTCATCCTGCGCACGAATCACCACCTGGAAGCGCCAGCGCCCTGCCCGCCGTGGGACGTACGAGGGAAGCGGTCCGTGCACCTCGACCCCGGGCTGGGCGACAGCAGCTGCCGCTTCACGTCCGCGCGCCTCCGCCCGGTCGCGATCGGGGTCGGCGACCAGCAGCCGCGCCAGCACGCTGGACGGCGGATAGCCGAGCAGCCGGCGCCGCGGCA
Source organism: Chloroflexota bacterium (assembly GCA_039934115.1). GTDB lineage: Bacteria > Chloroflexota > Limnocylindria > QHBO01 > QHBO01 > CF-167. The sequence continues at coordinate 2,703 of JBDTMU010000057.1, forward strand.
GCTCCTCGTCCGCGAAGCCATCAACGTCCATGCGCGCCGCCGCGCGGATGGCATAGTGCCCCGCCGCGTAGGTCTGGATCAGCACCCGGCCGGGCTGCTCTCCCCTCCCCGCACGCCCGGCTACCTGGGCCAGCAGCTGGAAGGTGCGCTCCGGCGCCAGGTAGTCAGGCAGGTTGAGGGTCACGTCGGCGGCGATCACCGCCGCCAGCGTCACGCTGGGGAGGTCGAGCCCCTTGGCGGCCAGCTGGGTCCCCACCAGCACATCGACCCGACCTTCGCGGAAATCGTCGTATATCGCCTCGAAGCCGCGCCGCGCGGCGAGGGCATCCGAGTCGAGGCGGGACACGCGCAGATGGGGAAAGCGGGCGCGCAGCTCGGCCTCGACCCGCTGGGTACCGGCGCCGAAGTAGCGGATCCGGCTGCTGCCACAATGCGGACACTTCTCGGGCGGCTTCGCCGTCCGACCGCAATGGTGGCAGCGCAGCTGTCCCCCGCTCAGGTGGAAGACGAACGGCAGGTCGCAGTCGGGGCAGCGCAGACTCTCGCCACAGTCGCGGCAGAGCACGAAGGTCGCGGCTCCGCGACGATTCATCAGCAGGATCGCCTGCTCGCTGCCCTGCCGCAGGTCTGAAAGTGCGGCCGTCAGGGCACCCGAGAAGATCGAGCGATTCCCCTCCGCCAGCTCGGCCCGCAGGTCGACGATCTCGACCGACGGCGTCCGGCCCACCCGCCGCTCCAGCAGGCGGGCCCGATCCACCAGGCCTCCACGGACGCGCGCGACCGCGACCACGTCGGGGGTGGCCGTCCCCATCATCACGCGCGCCGCAGTCAGCACTGCGCGCCGACGGGCGACCCAGCGGGCGTCGTAGCGCGGCGTGCGATCGGCCTTGTAGGCGCCGTCATGCGCCTCGTCGACCACGATCAGCCGCAGGTCGGAGAGCGGCGCGAAGACCGCCATCCGCGTCCCCACCACCACGCGCGCCTCACCTCGCAGGATCCGCCACCAGGTGTCGTGACGCTCCCCCGCCGACAGGCCGGAATGCAGCACCGCCAGCTCGTCTCCGACCAGCGACGCGACGCGGTCCGCCAGCTGCGTCACCAGCGAGACCTCCGGCACGAGCACGATCGCCGTGCCTTCCTCGGTCAGCACCCGCGCCAGCGCGGCCAGGTACACGTCGGTCTTTCCGGCGGCGGCGACCCCCTCCAGCAGCAGCTCGCCGCCGGCAGCGAGCGCCTCCAGCTGAGCAAGCGCGGCCTGCTGCTCCGCCGCCAGAAGGTGGTCGCGCGCGAGTTCGGTCGGCCGGTGCGCGCGCGGGTTGCGCTCGACAACCTGCCACTCCATCGCGGCGGCGCCGCGGGCCACCAGACGGCGGGCTGCCGCCAGTACCGAGGCCGCTTCGACGCCGATCTCCTCGGCCAGCTCGGGCAGGCTTCGCACCTCGCTGCCGAGGGCATCGAGGATCGCGTGCTGGAGCGGCGCCGCGCGGGCTGGCGCCTCCGCATCGGGCAGCCGGCGCAGCGTCCGTACCCGACGCGCCTTGAGCTCTGGCGGTCGCAGCGACCAGCGGGCAACCAGGGCTCCGGAGCGGCGCAGCCGGTCAGCGGCGGCGCTCCAGCGCGGGCCGAGTGAGCGCTTCAACGTGGCATCGCTGATCTCGTCGGAGCCCGACAGCACTGCTCGGAGCGTGTCCGGCAGGAGGCTGTTCTCGGGCGAGGTCCAGCGTCGCTCCAGGCGCGACTCGAGGCCTGGCGGCAGCATCGCGGCGATGGCCCCGCCCAGCGGCGCGCGGTAGTACGCGGCGATCTCGTCGGCCAGGGCGAGCAGGTCAGATGTCAGCATCGGAGCGGAGATGACCGCCTCGACCGATCGGAGCTCGATCCCCGGCTCGGGCTCCGGGGTCCCGGGGAGCAGGTAGCCGAGCGCCAGCCGCCGGCCATACGGCACCAGCAGGAGCGAGCCCGGCGCGGGCGTCCCGAGCTCCGGCGGGAGGAGATAGCTGAACGCCCGCTCCGGCCGATCGGCGAGCGCCTCGACCGCGACGCGCACGGTCCGCCCGGCGGCCACCTCGGCCACCTCGTTCAGACCTGGACGCGCCGCGGTGGGTCGCGCCGGGCCTCGGCCTGGATGATCTCCCAGATCTGCTCGACCGCGTCGTCGGGGTGATCGGTCTGGTTGACGATCGCGTAGTCGTAGTCGCCCGCGGCCGCCATCTCGGCCTCCGCGTTGCGTCGGCGCTTGGCTCGCTCGTCCCCATCCTCCGACCCTCGCCGCGCGAGACGCTGGTCGAGATCCTCGATCGAGGGCGGCATGATGAAGATCAGGAGCGCATCGGGCACCAGCGCTCGGACCGATCGCGCGCCCTGCGGATCGATGGTCAGGATGGCGTCGCGTCCCGCCGCCAGGATGCCCCGCACCTGGTCGACCGGGGTCCCGTACCACTGGTCGTGCACCATCGCCTGCTCCAGGAGGCCATCGCGGTCGCGCAGCTGCTGAAACTCCTCGGGGCTCAGGAAGTGGTAGTGAACCTTGTCGAGCTCACCGTCGCGCTGCTCGCGAGTTGTGGCGGTGACGATCGGGACGACCTGAGGGTGGCGCCGCGACAGCTCGGCGACGATCGTGCTCTTGCCGACCCCGGAGGGCCCGGAGACGACGACCAGCAGCGGATTCGGAAAGGCGAGGCGCTTGGAGGGCCTGGCGGCGGGACCATCGCCACTCAACTCGGATCCTCCACCACGGCAGCGCCGATCCCGACCGGCAGCCGGTCGGTGACGATCCCGCTCGCCGCCAACGAGGCGGACAGGTCCGGCGGCAGCTCGCTCCAGGCCGTGAGCCGCCGCCCGTCGGTCGGGCGGTCGAGGGTCAGGCGAGCGGCGTGCAGGAACTGTCGCTCGAGGCCACCCGGCCCAATCCCTCCGCCGTAGCGCGTGTCGCCGGCGATCGGCAGGCCCAGATAGGCGAGATGCGCCCGCAGCTGATGGGTCCTCCCGGTGAGCGGGTGCAGCGCCAGCAGCGAATGCCTGTCAGCGCTGCCGAGCATCTCGTACTCAGTCACCGCCTCGCGGCCGCCGGCGACCACCGCCATCCGCTGCCGGTCGCGGGGATCGCGCCCGACCGGCGCCTCGATCCGGCCGCGGGGCGCCGGCGGTGTGCCGCGCACCAGCGCCAGGTATTCCTTCTCGATGCTGCGAGTGCCGAACTGCTGCATCAGGCTTGCCTGCGCCGCATCCGACTTGGCGACCACGATCAGGCCCGAGGTCTGCTTGTCGAGCCGATGCACGATCCCCGGCCGCCCCACGCCCGCGATCGATCCGAGCTGCTCGCCGCGCTCCTCCGCCCGCCCGACCAGCGCATGAACCAGGGTTCCGGTGGCGTGCCCGTGGCTCGGATGCACGACCAGCCCAGCCGGCTTGTCGACGATCAGCATCGACGCATCCTCGTAGGCGATCCGCAGCGGGATCGACTCCCCATGCAGCGTCGGGTCGGGGGGCGCGGACAGCTCGACCCGGATCAGCTCGCCACCGCGCAGCCGATCTGAGGCGCGCGCACGACGGCCGTCGACCAGGGCGCGGCCGTCCGAGATGAGCCGCTGCGCGTGCGCCCGGCTGATCTCCGCCACGGCGCTGACCGCGAGGTCGAATCGGCCGCTGATGGCTGGCCCGGTCACCACGCGGTCACCAACCATGGCCGCATCGCTCACGCGGTCGCCTCGCGTCGGTCGGGGCTGGTCAGGAAGAGGTAGACGACCAGGATGCCGATACCAACCACGACCGAGGAATCGGCGACATTGAAGGTCGGCCAGCGCGTGTCGCCGATGCCGACCGAGAGCCAGTCGGTGACATAGCCCTGGCGCAGCCGGTCGAGGAAGTTGCCGAGCGTGCCGCCCAGGATGACGCCGAGCACGACGTGAAGCCAGGGGGAGCGGTCGCGCATGCTGCGGTGGAAGTAGGCGACCATGGCGATCGAGAGGACGGAGACGACCAGGAAGAGGACAGTTCCACCCTGGAAGAGGCTGAACGCCGCCCCCCGGTTCTGCGCGTGCCAGACCTGCACCAGGTCACCCAGCAGACGGGCCTTCTCCCCGATCGCCAGGTTGGCGACCACCAGGGCCTTCGTGAGCTGATCGGCGACGAGGATGGCCAGGGCGGTCAGCAGCAGGACGACGGCCCTGGTGAATCCGCCGTTCGTCGGCTCCTCGCTGCTCACCTCACCGATGGTACGCGATGCACCGCGTCAGGCGCGGCTCACCCCCAGCCGCAGCCCGCCCTCGGGAAGTGCAACCTCCTCGAAGGCAGCCGATGCGCCCAGATCCGTGTCGCCTCCGAGCTTGAGTGAGACTGCCAGGATCTCGTCGGCGAGCCAGTCGCGGTGCGGGACCAGCTGGGCGACCAGGGCGGGCTCGCCTTCGATGGATGCGACGATCCTATCGCTGACCTCCAGGCCCGCCGTCTTGCGCAGCCCCTGGAGCCGATGCGCGACCTCGCGTGCAAGCCCCTCGGCCTGCAGCTCGGGGGTCAGCTGCGTGTCGAGCGCCACCAGCAGGTCGCCCGCTTCAGCCACCTCGTGGCCGGGTCGGGCACGGGCCGTCAGCTCGAACTCGTCGGAGGCCAGCGAGACACCGCCCGCCTCGGCTCCTCCGTCGTCCAGCAGCTTCCAGTCGCCGGACCTGGCCCCGGCCATGATCCTTCCCACGTCGGCGCCATGGCGCGGGCCGATCACCGGCAGCAGCGGGTAGAAGTGCCGCTCCACAAGTTCCGAGGCGTCGCTGAGGACCTCCAGGAACTTGGCGTTGAGCTCGTCGAGGATCTCGGCCTGCAGCTCCGCGGCGGAGGTCGGGTCGGGGCTCAGCTGCCCGTTGGCCGAAGCGGGCAGCTTGACCCGGACCGTCGCCAACGGCTGCCGCGTCTTGAGCCCCGATGCCGCCCGGGCGGTGCGTCCCAGCGAGACGACGTCGCGAGCCAGCGACACCCCGGCGTCGATCTCGGGTTGCGCTCGGCCGGGGACGCGATCGGGGTAGTCAGTGAGGTGGACGCTGTCGGACGCGGTCGGATCGACGGCCACCACCAGGTTGCCCCAGACCGCGTCGGCCAGGTGCGGGACGAACGGGGCCAGCAGACGCGCGACGGTGGCCAGCACCTCGTGCAGGGTGGTGTATGCCGCGCGCTTGTCGTCGTCCAGCACGCCCTTCCAGAAGCGCCGGCGATTTCGCCTGACGTACCAGTTCGAGAGATCCTCGACGAAGCCCTCGATCGCTCGCGCGGCGCGAGCCGCGTCA
>JBDTMU010000058.1:0-7805 GCA_039934115.1 Chloroflexota bacterium
GCGCCCACCGACAGGTACCAGACCGCGCTGATCGGCATCCAGTCGAGCGGCGGCGCGACCGTCGAGCTGGGATCGGCGACCAGGGTGGGGATCCACACAATCCCCTGAATCACCAGGGTCAGGTAGTGGGCGATCAGGTAGCCACCGGCGATGGGCAGCAGCGTGGCGGCGTACGCGCCGACGACGCTTCCGAGCGCGGCCGCCTGACGGTCGGCATCATGCATCCGAAGGGTCACCCACGACGCGAAGGTGAAGACGCCCAGGAAGGCGAGCCAGAGGGCGAGCAGAAGGATTGTCTGCACCACCAGTACGGTGTTGAGCGCCCCGATGACAGGAAGGAGCGCGGTGAAGAGCACATTCATGGCCGACCCGAAAGGCGCCGTCTCCTGCAGGCCGTCGTACGTCACCCCCGACAGGACCAGCACGATGAAGGTGGCGTCTGACCAACCCGCGCTCCCGACCTCGGTCAAACCGGCGAACCACGGCCGAAGCTCCGGCTGGCGCTCGCCGACATCTGCGGCGACGGCGCACTCCGGGCAGTCGACGCAGTGCGTCGGGTCACAGTCCTCGGAGCAGCCCTCGCAGGTCTGTACGTCCACGACGCGCCGCCCGATCGGCCCGACCCGGCCCAGCCATCCCAGGTACACCTCGAACAGCTCGACGTTGCGCAGCCAGGCGATGCGGCCAAAGAGGATCATCCCGATGAGCGTGAAGACGGTGTAGCCACCCAGCAGCACGGCGAGGGTGGTCGGCGCGGTGCGATCCGGCAGGATCAGCTCCGCCCAGACGCCTCCGGCGAGCAGGATCACAGCCGGCCAGCGGCCAAATGCTGCTGGATAACGCAGGCCGACGTCGAGGCGGTCGAAGCCGATGACCCTGGCCGATCGTTCCAGGGCGGTGAACAGGGTGCGGAACGGGCTCAGGGCCGGCCAGGGATTGCCGAACATGACACAGATGATGGGCAACCCCACCCAGATCCCGATCCAGAACAGGACCGCCGGGAATGGCGAGATCGGATCAACTAGCAGGCCGAGCAGGATCGTGGCGAACCACCAGCCCAGGCCAACCACCTGCAACACGATCAGCGATCTGCTCGCCAGGCGCGGGCCCAGTGGGTGGGTGGGGTAGGACGCCACCGGTCCCGTCGGACGGACCAGCACTACCGCCACCACGAACGAGACGGAGACGGTGGCCGCGGCGGCGACCAGGTACAGGCCAAGCGGGACCGGCAGGATGAAGACCCCGCCGAGGGCGTGAGCCGCCACCGGGATCGGGGCCAGCGCCAGGAGCGCAGCGGCGATCAGCCAAGCGGCGGCGAATCGGCTACCGCTCATGGACCGTGAGTAGCCCGACCTCGATCTCCGGCCCCTGGTTGGGGGTGTGCAGCTCGATCACCAACTGCCCGGCCCGCGTGGCGGTGAACGTGAAGGTCGCGGTGTCGCCGGGCTCGACCGCCACCTCTGGCGCCTCCTGGTCATAGCCGTGCAGATGCAGCACGCCAGCGCGCTCGGTGCTGATCTCGATCGTGACCTTCTGGTCCTTGCAGACGTCGAGCGACGCCGGATCGAGCCGGTCGCCATTGAGCGACGCCTGCCGCTGCACGGCGCTGGCGTCGCAGTCGTTGGGCAGGTCAGCCTGCTTGACGCAGCCGATGGCGACCGCCGCGAGCAGAAGCAGGGCGGCAACGAAGGCTGCCCTCATCGTGCGACGCCCGGCAAGGTGGTCATGCGTGGAGAGCGTAATCGAGATGGCCCGTTCATTCCTCGGCGAAGAACGGATCCTCCCCGAACAGCTCCAACCACCGGCGCCGCATCTGGCGCACGGTTGCCACCACGGCCGCCTCAGAGGTGCCGGGTGGCAGCAGGCCCGCGATCGCGGCTCGCACCGGCTCGCTGCCCTCCATTCCCAGCAGGGCGAGGTAATCGTGCACGCGCTGGGCCGGGCTCTTGCCGTGAGCCCGGGTGCGCACCAGCACATCGGCCTCGTGGTCGAGAGCGCCCTCGTACTCTTCCTCGCTCCGCTCGATCTCGGCGAGCAGCGCGGGGACGTGATCGAGCCGGGGGTCCGAGTACGCCCAGCGGACGAAGGAGTCGATGGGCTTGGGCTCACGCTCGTGATGGCGCGCGTGAAACGCCTGAAGATATTGCTGCCGCTCGGCCTCCGAGCGCGTCAGAGCGATCTGTGCAACCTGGCGCATCTCCGGTGTCCAGCGGCGAAGCGACTCGACGAACTGTCTGAGCGTGAGACTGCCCGCGGGCTGCGGCCGAAAGCGGTGGTCATGGGTCGGCTGCACGGGCCCGTATACTAGCCTCCGCATGCGCCGCCTGACCTCGCGGGGCCGGCTGCCGCGCCTCGTCGCAGGCTTCGCAGCCATCCTCCTGGCCTTCACCTCTTCGCTGCCGGCGCATCCCGCCTCCGCAGCCGGGCCGGCATTGCGCTACGTGGGCGGCGAGCCCGCCACCCTCGACCCGGCGTTCATCGACAGCGCCGGAGATGTCGAGTTCCTGCTGCAGCTGTACGCGGGCCTGACGCGGCTCGACGAGGACGGCAAGCCTTATGCGTCACTGGCCGAGTCTTGGTCGGTGAGCGACGATGGGCGCACCTACACGTTCCACATGCGATCCGGGCTGACCTTCAGCGACGGCACCTCGCTGGATGCCACCGACGTGCGCCGTTCCTGGCTCAGGATCCTGGATCCGGCTACGCAGTCGACCGCGCCCGATGTGCTGAGCATCATCGAGGGCGCCGCCGAGCGGCTTGCCGGCGGTTCAGAGGACGGCGTCGCGATTGATGCTCCGGATGCCCGGACACTGACGGTGCGCCTCAAGCATCCGGCCACCTATTTCACGGCTATCACGGCGACACCGACCGCATTCGTCGTCCCGCGCAACGCAACCGGCACGGACGACAGCTGGCAGCCGATCGACAGCTCCATCGGCTCCGGGCCGTATGTCACCCACGGGACCGATGGCGTCGACCTGATCCTGCGCGCCAATGATCGGTATCTCGCCGGGCCACCACCCATCGCCGAGATCCGCTGGGTCACGAACCTGACCGGGGACTCGGCGACGGCCTTTGCCAACGACGAGGTCGACCTCACCAGCGTCGGCTCGTTCGATGCGGGCTGGATTGCGTACGACCGCGATCTCGGGCCGTCGCTCCACCGGTCCGCGGCGCTCGGAATCCAGTTTTTCGGCTTCGACACCACGCGGCCGCCATTCGACGATACCAGGGTGCGCCGCGCATTCGCCCTCGCCCTGGACCGGCCGCGCCTCGTCACGAACGCGGAGGGAAGCAGCGGCACGCCTGCGTCGAGCCTGGTGCCCCCGGCGCTCTGGCCAGATGGCCTCGACGACGACCAGGTGACCGACCTGGCCGAGGCGCGCAGCCTGCTGGACGAAGCCGGGTACACCGACCGCTCCCACCTCGGCACGATCACCGTCAATGGCTCCGGCCTCGGTGTCTCACCGGCGGTAGCCGTCTGGGAGGATGAGCTGGGGGTCACGATCGCGGTCGAGACGATGCAATTCCGCGACTATCTTCAGGCGCTTCTCCTCGACCCGCCGCAGGTCTTCACGTTGAACTGGATCGCCGACTACCCGTCCCCGTACGCGCTCTACAGCCTCCTCCTGCTGCCCGACGCGACGAGCAACTACGGCGGCTGGAACGACCCTGAATTCGTGCGGCTGCTGGAGGTCGCATCCAGCGCCAAGAGCGATGCGGACCAGGCGACCGCCTACCGGGCGGTCGACGATCGCGTCGACAGCGAGGCCCCTGTCATTCCGTGGGTCTATGGCGCGGGCTGGTGGCTGGTGCGGCCCGGCCTGCGCGGCCTCGGCAACCTGACGACCGGCCTCCTGGACCTCGGGAGGGTGTCGTGGGAGCAATGATGCGACGAGGCCTCCGGCTGGCGGCGATCTTGCTGACCGTGACGATCGCCGTCCCGACTCTGGCTGCGGCATTTACCGGCTTCGGCTCGATGGCCGCGGACGCGACCTATGGGGGGCAGATGCGCTTCACCGTGCAGCTGCCCGGTGGCCCGCCCGACCAGCTCGCGCTCCTGCTGCGATTCGCGGGCGCCGACTCCACCACCGTTGTGCCGGTGGACCCGGGACCGTCGAGCGCGGAGTTTGTCTGGGACACGGCCGATCAGCCCATCACGCCGAACACGTCGATCGCCTACCGATGGCGCGCGACCATCGGCGAGGAGGTGACCCTCAGCCCCGAGAAGACCCTCCTCTACGACGATGACCGGCCCGGGCTCGACTGGCGTTCGGCGCAGATTGGGGGGGCAACGGTGCATTGGTACGGTGGGGCCGAGGCGCAGGCTCGCCATTTCGGCTCCGTCTCCGCGGACGCTGCCGCCGCGGCGGAGACGCTGCTGGGTCATGACCTGGCCGGCCCGATCGACATCTTCGTATACGACTCGCGCGACGACTTCTTTGGCGCCCTCGGACCTGGAGCTCGTGAATGGACCGGCGCCGCGACGTTTCCGGCATTGCGGACGATCTTCATGTGGCTGGGTGGCGGGTCCAGCAGCTATCTCGAGACAACAATGACCCACGAGGTGACACACGTCGTCTTCCAGGACGCGACCGCGAACCCATTCCACGAGCCGGCCAAGTGGTTCAACGAGGGCTTGGCGGTGTGGTCCGAGCAGCAGTCGGCGAGCGGGCATGAGGCCGCCGTCCGATCGGCCGCGGACGCGGGCTTTCTGCTTGCCTTCGAAGGCATCACCGAGTCGTTCCCGATCGGCGCTCAGACTGCTCGCCTCGCCTACGACGAGGGTGCCACCATGGTCGAGATGATCATCGACACCTATGGCCGTCGTGCGATCGCCGCCATCGCCGCCGCCTGGCGGGATGGTGCGGGCGATGCCGAGGCACTTGAAGCGGGCACGAGTGTCACGGTCGAGCAGCTGTATGACACCTACTTCGCCTCGTTCGGCGTGGCGGCGCCCGCCGCCATCGAGCCGGCACCGATCCTGCCCTCGAATGTCGACAAGCCACCCCAGCCGGCCGCTCCCGCCGGGGAAAGCTCAGCCGCGTCAGCTTCGCCCGTGCCGGGCCCTGTCGAACCGGGTGGCGATACGGGCTGGATCCCGGCGGTGGTCCTGGCGGGCCTTGCGCTGGGGGTCGTGGTCGCCTTAATCGCCGCACGCCGGCGGCCAGCCGCGTCGCCGTGACCGGGCGGCGGCGGCTGCTGCTGCTCAGCCCGCAATGGGCGGTCAGCATCGCTGGGGCGCTTGCGGTGATCGGCTTCGTCGGCTATGCGCAATGGAACGGCTCGCCAGAGCGAGTCCAGTTCGCAACCTCCGTCCAGCAGGTCCTCGCCGACCAGGTCTCGAAGCTCGAGGCGGAGCAGGAGGACCTCCGTGGCCAGCTTGCTGCGGCCGAGGCCCAGGTGCTGGAGTTCCAGAATGCCTCGACCACGTCGTCATCGGCCCTGGCGGAGGTGAACCTCCGTCTCGAGGAGGCGCGCCTGGCCGTCGGCCTGACGCCGCTGCTAGGTCCTGGCGCGATCATCGAGATCGCCGACTCCAAGCGCGTCATCCCCGACGGCGAGAATCCTGCCAACTACATCGTGCTGGTGGACGACCTGCGGGACCTGGTGGTCGCGCTGTGGGCCTCGGGCGCTAAGGCGATCACGATCAACGGCGAGCGCCTGGTGGCGACCTCTTCGATCTATGGCGTGGGAGCGTCCGTGCTGGTCAACACCGCCTTCCTGTCTCCGCCTTTCCGAATCGAGGCGATCGGTGCCGACGGCCTGCTCGACCGATTCCAGACCAACCCCGCATTCCTGGGCCGCGTGGCGCAGCGAATCGACGTCTTCGGGCTCGAGTTCGCCAGCCAGGGGGCGGATGCCCTGGAACTGGCCGCCTTCGTCGGCAACACCCGGTTCCGCTGGGCCGTCCCGACCGAGGCGGTGCCCTGATGAAGAGTCGGGTTGCACAGGCCACGCTCTTCGCCGTGGCCATGCTGATCGGCCTGCTGGGCGTCGGTCAGCTCAACTCCCAGGCGCGCCCGATCGAGATCAGCCGCCTGTCGGCGACGGAGCTGTCGACCCTGATCGAGACCCTAACCGCCCGTAACCGCGAGCTGCGCGCCGGCCTGGCCGACATCCGCGAGCAGCTGCGGCAGTACGAGGTCTCGGGTCCGCAGGGCGAGAGCGCCCTTCAGGTCAGCCGTGAGGATCTCCGACGGATCACCGCCTTTGGCGGCCTCGCGGCAGTCGACGGGCAGGGGATCGTGATGGAGGTCGACGGCGACCTCGACGCAATCGCGGTGAACGACCTGATCAACGAGCTCCGCAACGCGGGCGCCGAGGCGATCGCGGTCGACGGCGTGCGGATCACGGCTCGCTCGGTGGCGATCGAGGGTCCGCGCGCGCTCGAGCTCGACGGGGTCGAGGTTGGAGAGCAGTTCACGCTGCGCGCGATCGGGTCCCCGGACGGACTGCTTGGCGCGATGGAGCGCCCGGGTGGGATCATTTCCCAGCTGGAGCTGTTCATCAAGGCCACCATCCAGATCCGCCAGGCGGCATCGGTGCGGTTGCCGGCGAGCGCGCTCTCGCTGCAGCCGGTGGTCGGCAACCCGGTCGAATGAGGAAGCGATGCAAGAGCTGACTGACCTGGCCCTCGATGTGGCGCGCAGCGCCGGCGCGGGCTATGCCGATATGCGCATCGTCGAACGCATCAGCGAGTCCCTGACCGTCAAGAACGGGAATCTCGCCGAGGCGAGCTCGAACCGGTCGGCCGGGTTCGGCGTCCGGGTGCTGCTCGACGGAGCGTGGGGATTCGCCGGCAGCTCGCGGATGGAACGCGCCGAGGTGGAGCGGACGGCCCGCGAGGCGGTGGCCATCGCGCGGGCCAGTGGCCTGGCGACCCGCGAGCCGATCGTGCTGGACGACTCGCCAGCGGCGGTGGCCGTCTACCACACCCCATATCGCGAGGACCCCTTCGCGGTGCCGCTCGACGAGAAGCTGCGCGTGCTGTTCGAGGCCGATGCGGTCATGGGCAAGGTCGCGGGAGTCACGCTGCGAACGAGCAGCATGGAATTCGGCCGTGAGCATAAGACCTTCGCCTCGACAGAGGGCGCTCGCATCGAGCAGGAGATCCTCGACTCGGGAGCCGGGATCGAGGCGATGGCCTTCAACGACAACGAGGTGCAGCGGCGCAGCTACCCGCAGTCGGCCGGTGGTCAGCACGTGACCGGCGGCTTTGAGGCGATCCGTGAGCTCGAGCTTGTCGACAATGCCCAGCGCATCGCCGAGGAGGCGGTTGCACTGCTGGATGCGCCGCAGTGCCCTTCGGGGCAGATGACCCTGATCGTCGACTCGCCCCAGCTGGCGCTCCAGGTGCACGAGTCGTGCGGCCATCCGATCGAGCTCGACCGCGTGCTTGGCATGGAGGCGAGCTTCGCGGGGACCAGCTTCCTGACGCTCGACAAGCTCGACCACCTTCAGTACGGCAGCGAGATCGTTAACATGGAGGCCGATGCCACCGCTCCAGGAGGGCTCGGCACGTTCGGATTCGACGACGAGGGGGTGGCTGCCCAGAAGGTGCCGATCGTCACCGCCGGGCGCCTGGTCGGCTACCTCACCAGCCGGGAGACGGCGCCGATCATCGGTCGCCGCAGCATGGGAAGCAGCCGTGCGTCGGGCTGGAACGTGATTCCGCTGATCCGGATGACGAACGTCAACCTGCTGCCCGGCGACGCCGGCACGCTCGAGGACCTCATCGCCGACACGAAGAATGGCCTCTTCGTGAGCACCAACCACTCGTGGAGCATCGATGACCGACGCCT
>JBDTMU010000059.1:0-7724 GCA_039934115.1 Chloroflexota bacterium
GCGCCGGAGCTGGAGATCCTGCCGATCGCCCTGCCGATCACGATCATCCTGGTGGTGTCCAGCTTCACGATGCAGTTCGGCGTGTGGGCGATCCGTCGCGGCGATCAGCGCGCGATGCGCAACTGGACACTTCTCACCCTGGTCCTGGGCGTGACCTTCCTGATCGGGCAGATCTACGACTACACCCAGCTGGGCTTCGGGATCAGCGACGGGGCGTTCGGGACTGTGTTCTACACGCTCACCGGCTTCCACGGCGCGCATGTCTTCGGTGGGGCGGTGGGCCTCACCATCCTGGCGGCGCGAGCGTCGCAGGGCCAGTTCAGCAAGCAGAACCACGTGGCGGTGGAGGCGATCAGCTTCTACTGGCACTTCGTCGACGTGGTCTGGATTGCCCTCTTCAGCACCCTCTACTTCCTGCGATAGGAGGCTGATCGAGTGACGGACGCCGCCTTCGGCTACCTGCTCCTGGCGATCGGCATCACCTTCGTGCTGGGCGTCGTGTACGCCATCACCAGCCACGTCAGCGTCTCGACGGTACGCGCCAGGCCGCCGCGTGGCGTCCACCTGCCGAATCCGAGCGCGTTGCCGGTGATCCTGGCCGTGGGTGGTGCGCTGCTCGGGGCCGGCCTGGCATTCCGCGCCGACAACCAGCTCGCCAATCCTTTCCTGGCGATCCCCGGTCTGGCCGTCTTCCTGTATGCGGTGGTGGCCTGGGTTCGCGCCGCCGGCCGCGAATGGGACGAGGTCGAGCGCGGGCCGCACGACGACGCGGCGGGGCATTGAGGCGTCGATGACAGCCACCACCGGCGAGGCGCTCCGCGGACGGGCAGGCAGCCGTGCGGGTCGCCTTCCGCGTTGGTACTACGTCGTCGCGGCCATCGCCCCGGTCTTGTTCCTCGCACTTTGGGGCACGGTCCGGCTGCTCGGGTCGACGGCCTCCGTGCCGGCGCGGGTCGGCGAGCCGGCACCCGCGTTCGTGCTGGCCGATCTCGACGGGAATCCGGTGAGCCTCGGAGACCTGCGCGGACGCCCGGTGATCGTCAACTTCTGGGCCAGCTGGTGCGGCCACTGCATCGAGGAGTTCCCGCTGCTGAGATCCGCGGCGGCTGCGCACAGGGACGACGGCCTTGCGGTGGTCGGGATCGTCTTCCGGGATGGTTCGGAGCCCGCACGCGACTTCATGGCGCGCTTTGGAGCGACGTGGCCCGCGGTGATGGACCCCGGCGAGGCGGTCGCGTCACGATTCGGCATCATCTGGCCGCCCGACACCTTCTTCATCGACCGCAATGGTGTCGTGGCCAGCAGGCAGATCGGCCAGCTCAGTGCCGCCGACCTGCGGCGTGGGCTGGCGGGCATCCTGGGAGAGGAGTGATGGTCATGGAACCGAACGTCCCGGCAACGTCTGAGGAGACCGGGCTGGTGATCGACGCGACCCACGACCTGCACGGCGATCACGTCGACCCGCAGGTCCAGGTCGTGCGCCAGAACATCCGCGTGGCTCTCCTGCCGCTCGCGATCATCGCGTTCACCGTGATCGCATTCATCGCCGCGGCGTGGACCTTTCTGACCGCCCTGCCGCCAGCCTGACCGGCCTCCCCCGACGGGCACTCAGGAGGGCGACGCGGCGAGGGCCTCCGGGTAGCGCTGCGCGACGTAATCCTCCAGGATCTCCAGGAACCGCGGCACGATGTCGTCGCCGCGCAGGGTCGTGCGCAGCTGCCCGTCGACGAAGACGGGCGCCACCGGCTCTTCGAATGTCCCCGGCAGGCTGATCCCGATGTCCGCGTGCTTGCTCTCGCCCGGGCCGTTCACCACGCACCCCATCACCGCCACCCTGAGCTCCTCGACACCCTGATGGGTACGCCCCCAGACCGGCATCTGGTCGCGCAGGTAGGCGCCGATATCACGGGCCATCTCCTGGAAGAAGGTCGAGGTGGTCCGGCCGCAGCCCGGGCAGGCGCTGACCTGCGGGGTAAAGCTGCGCAGGCCAAGGGATTGCAGCACCTGCTGCGCGATCTGGACCTCCTCTGTCCGGTCGCCGCCCGGCGAGGGAGTGAGGCTGACCCGGATCGTGTCCCCGATCCCTCGCTGCAGGAGGATCGCCAGCCCGGCGGTGGAGGAGATGATGCCGCGCGATCCCATCCCCGCCTCGGTGAGCCCCAGGTGCAGCGGATAGTCGCAGCGCTCGACGAGGCGGGTGTAGACCTCGACCAGGTCCTGCACGCCCGACACCTTGGCCGAGATGATGATCCGATCGTGCCCCAGCCCGGTCTCCTCGGCCAGTTGCGCTGAGCGCAGCGCAGACTCGAGCATGGCGTCGATCATCACGTCCCGTGACTCGCGCGGCTCCGGCAGCGCGGCGTTGGCGTCCATCAGCTCGGTCAGCAGCTGCTGGTCGAGGGACCCCCAGTTCACGCCAATGCGCACCGGCTTGCGGTTGGCGATCGCCACCTCGACGATCTGGCGGAACCGCTCGTCGTGGCGCTTGGTTCCGACGTTGCCCGGGTTGATGCGGTACTTGGCCAGCGCCGCCGCGCAGGCGGGGTACTTCGTCAGCAGCAGGTGGCCGTTGTAGTGGAAGTCCCCGATCAGGGGCACGCCCACGCCGAGTCCGTCCAGCTTCTGGCGGATGATCGGCACGGCCTCTGCCGCCGCGTCGTTGTTGACCGTGACGCGCACCAGCTCCGACCCGGCATGCGCCAGCTGGGCGACCTGGATGGCCGTGGCATCCGCATCGGCGGTGTCGGTGTTTGTCATCGACTGGACCACGATCGGATGTCCGGAGCCGATCAGGACCCCGCCGACGTCCACGCTGACGGTCTGGCGACGATCGATCATGGCTCGAGTGTACGGGGATCGAGGCGGGGACGCCCCGACGGCGACATGGGGCCGTTCGATGACTTCGCTAGACTGAATTCATGACCGCGACCGTTCCGCCCAGCACGGGCACTCCCGACACCAGCACTACCGATACCCGCCACCACAAGCTCGCGATCATCGGGTCCGGGCCCGCCGGACTGACCGCTGCCATCTACGCCGCCCGCGCGAACCTGGAGCCGATGGTCTTCGCCGGCAACACGCCGCTGGGCCAGCTGATGATCACCTCGGACGTTGAGAACTACCCTGGCTTCCCCGGCGGGATCCAGGGCCCTGAGCTGATGCAGCTCTTCCGCGACCAGGCGGAGCGCTTCGGCAGCAAGCTCGTGGACAGGGACGTGACCCGCGTCGACTTCAGCCAGCGTCCGCATCGGCTCTGGGTGGGCGACGACGAGTACCAGGCCGATGCCGTCATCGTCGCCACCGGCGCCTCCGCGCTGTGGCTCGGCCTGGAGTCCGAGGAGCAGTTCCGGGGTCGGGGGGTGAGCGCCTGCGCCACCTGCGACGGCTTCTTCTTCCGCGATCGGGAGATCGCCGTGGTGGGAGGCGGCGATACCGCCCTCGAGGAGGCGCTCTTCCTGACCCGCTTCGCCTCCAAGGTGACGATGCTGGTTCGGCGCGAGGCGTTCCGCGGCAGCAAGATCATGCAGGACCGCGCGTTCGCACACCCCAAGGTCGACGTGCGCTGGAATACCGAGGTGACCGACGTGCGCGGCGACATGACGGTCAACGAGCTCGGTCTGCGCGACACCGTCACGGGCGAGGCCTCGGACCTCGCCGTCCAGGGTCTCTTCATCGCCATTGGCTACAGGCCGAACACCGATCTGTTCGCCGGCCAGCTCGACCTGGATGAGCGCGGCTACTGCGTGGTGGAGGGCGGGACGCGAACCAAGGCCGAGGGCGTCTTCGTGGCGGGGGATGTCCACGATCACCTGTACCGCCAGGCCGTCACCGCTGCCGGGGACGGCTGCCGGGCGGCGATCGACGCCGAGCGCTGGCTCGAATCGGTGGGCGAGATCGAGGCCTCGACCGCGACCAACTGGTGACCGCTGCGCCGAGGGTCTAGGCCAGCAGCAGCTCCGCCAGCTCGGGCGTGACGCCCTGCTGACCAGCATCGGCCAGGTGCCGCAGGGTGGTGCGCCAGCGCGAGTCGGCCGCGAAGGCGATCTGCAGCTCGCGCCGCCCGGCCTCCACGTCACCCCCGGTGGTGGCCAGCTCGACGCCCCGCCAGAAGACCAGCTCATAGGCCTCCGGCGACATCTGCCGCGCGAGCTCGTAGCGCTCGGCCTCGCTGCGGCCCGCCTTCGCCTCGTCTCCCTCTTCGTCCATTAGGTTGTAGGCCAGCTGCATGGTCACGATCCGGCGCAGCTCGGGCACCGGGTCGGGATGATCCTCGATGCGCAGGTCCATCAGCCGCCCGCGCCACGTGGCAGGCTGGAGCTCGGCCGAGACGACCATGATGGCCGCCGACTGGCGACCTCGGACATCGCCGCCCTCCGCCTCGGCCGCCTCCATTGCTCGCAGCAGCCGCTCGACGAACGGCGCCTCTTCAGCCAGCGCCCGCTCGTAGGCGGCGGCCATCGCCGGCCAGCAGGTGTCGCGCTCGAGCAGGTTGCCCTGCACCGTGAAGCCGTCCCGAACGAGGTGTCCGCAGGCCGGGATGCAATCGGCGCCGGTATGCGCGGCCACCCGCCCCTGGTTGTCGACCACGCCGAGCTGGCGGACACGCGCCTGCTCGTCTCCCGCCACCAGCGCCGCCACCACGGCATCCGCTGCCTGGCCGGCGCGCAGCATCTCGAGCCCCATCGGTCCGAAGCTGACGTTCACGGACGCCTGCGTTGCGATCGCGCCCACCCCCGCCTCGAGCCATGGGACGACCGGGCCGACGCCGAGGTAGTGCGACTGGACGGCGACCCCGAAGCGCCCGGTCACGGGGTCGCGAGCGACGATGCTGTAAGTCACGGGCGCAGCGTAGCGGCCTCGACAGCCACCTGTACACTCGACCGATTCCGAATCGAAAAGCAGGAGGCGGGCATGAACGCATTCATCGTGGAGTTGCCGAACAGGCCGGGGAGCCTGGCCATGATTGCCGAGGCGGTTGCCGAGCGCGGGATCAACATCACCGCTTTCGCAGGCGCCACCTCGGGTGAGCTCGGATCGGTCTCGTTCCTCACGGACGACGAGTCCGGCACCCGGAACGCGCTCGGCGAGAAGGGCTGGGTCTACCGCGAGGTGCCGATCGTGCAGGCCAGCCTCGAGCATCGCCCCGGGACCCTGGCCGCAGCCGCGCGGAAGCTCGCGGATGCGGGGGTCAACATCGAGACGACGTTCGTCACCGGCATGGACGGCGACAAGGTGCAGATCGCATTTGGGGTCGATACCCCGGAGGCCGCCCAGCGCGCCCTCGGCTAGGGCCGCCGTCCTCTGATCACTGGCTGACTCGCAGGCCAAGGGCCTGCCGGCCGACATCCGGGGCATCCGTCACGAAGCCCCACAGGCCGTACGCGGCCAGCTGCTGCATGCGGGCCAGGTCGTTTACGACGTAGCAGCCCATAATCCGGCCGTAGGCGGTGGCAAGGGAGAGGATCGGCCCGGGATCGAGTCCGAGATCGCCCTCGTACGGGTGCACGGCTGCATGGCCGTGCTCGACGGCGTAAACGAGCGCGGGCTCGATCGGCTGGGAAGGGACCAGCAGGTAGCCGGTCGGGATCTCTGGGTCGAGCCCGCGCGCCTCGTCGATGATCACCTCCTCGAAGCTGATCAGGCTCAACGCCCCGGCCGCTCGGACCCGCGAGCCGCGCAGCGCCTCGATCACCGGAGCGGTCGCAGCCCGCGCCTTGATCTCGACCACCAACCCGGTGCCGTCGGGCAGCCAGCCGAGCACCTCCCCCAGGGTCGGGATGACCAGCCCCTTGCCACGGAAGGGGAACGTGCCGTCAGCAGCCTCGAAGCGGAACCCGGCGTCGGCCCCTCGGAGCTGCTCGAGCGTCATCGAGGCGATCGGCCCGGTCAGGTCGGTGGTGCGCTCCACCGTCTCGTCGTGCATCAGAGCCAGCTGCCCGTCAGCGGTCAGCTGCACGTCCAGCTCGATCGCGTCGGCGCCCAGCTCGACTGCGCGGCGATACGCCTCCATCGTGTTCTCCGGGGCGACGGCGGCCGCGCCACGGTGCGCCACGACCAGCGTCACGGCGCCTCCCCCGGCGGCACGATGGCCGGCTCGATGGGCCGGTTCTGGGCCTCCTGCGCGGGATGCGGCGTCCCGTCGGGCACCTTCCGCACGATGAGGAAGCCGATCACCATCAGCACCAGCAGCGACAGGATCGCGACCTGGTACGCGACCTTGCCCATCGGCTCCAGCAGCAGGCCCACGATCGAGCCGTAGGCGATCGGGCCGATCACGGCGCTGAACTTCCCGGCCAGCCCGTACAGGCCGAGCATCTCCCCGACCTGGTCCGGCCTCGCCAGTCGCAGCAGCAGGAGCCGATCCGTGACCGCCACGCCGCCGAGCCCCGAGCCGAGCACCGCACCGGCAATCAGGAATGGGATCTTGTCGAGCACCAGCCCGAGCAGCAGTAGCCCGCCCGTCCACGACACGAGGACCCAGAGCAGGGTCCTCTTGGGGCCGATCCGATCGGTGAGCCAGCCCCACCCGAACGATGCGATCACGGCGACCACGGTCAGCAGCAGCAGGATGTTCAGCGCCTCGCCGGAGGTGAAGCCGATCGCCTGGGTCGCGAACGCGCTCATCACCACGATGGCGGTGTTGACCGGATCCGAGTAGAAGAAGCGCCCGACGATGAAGCGCAGCAGCCCGGGACTCTCCTGCGCATGCCGGATGGTGGCCCGCAGCTGGCTCCACGAGCGCAGGGCATCGATCATGCGGAACTGCTCGCCACGCGGGGAACGCTCGCGGACGCGCAGGAAGATCGGCGCCGCGAAGACTGCGAAGAGCGAGCCGACCAGCAGGAACGAGGCCGCGGTGGAGTCGCCGTCGGCGTCGGTGGTGAGCTTGAAGAGGAGACCGGACACGATCGTCCCGACGTACCCGAGTGCCACGCCGACGCCCGAGAGTCGGCCCCGCGTCTCCGGCCGAGCGACGTCGGGCAGCAGCGCGTCGTAGTAGATCAGCGCCGCCTGGTATGCGAAGTTGGCGATGGCGAAGAAGAGAAGCCCGAGCCCGATGTCGACGAAGCCGATGAACAGGGTCGGCGCGATCGCGAGCGCGGTGAAGGCGCCAAGGAATGGCTTCCGGCGGCCTGTCCGGTCGCTCATCGCGCCCAGCACCGGTGAGACCGCCGCGTTGATCAGGACCGAGGTGCTGACCGCGAAGGTGAACCAGAACTGCCCGCCCGCCTCACCCAGGAAACGGATCGCCCACAGGCTCATCGCGAAGCTCACGATGGCGAACGAGAAGATGGTGTTGGCGAAGTCGTAGAGGGCCCACGAGAGACCCTCGACGGCGCTCCCCGAGCGCGTCAGGCCGCCCAGTCCGCGCCACCACGCGGCGGGTGCGAGGTTGGTCACGGGGCCGCGGCCGGGCGAATCACGCGCGGATCATAACGACCCTGTACCCTTCGCCCCGGCGAATTGCGAACCCCGGCCCACCATAGGTGACCCGTTGTCCATGGCCCCCGCCTCGCCGCCCGGGAACGGGCACGTGCGAGAGCTGCACCCGACCGGCATCTTCGCCGCGGTCGGACGATTCGACTATCGATTCCGCCGCTGGCTGCCGATCGTGGGGCTGGCGATCGTGATCGGCATGAATGTCTGGGCGGCCACCTCAGGGGGGACGCTGATCCAGGGTGGCTGGGTGATCGACGGCTCGGAGGAGCAGCGCGCCGCCGCGC
>JBDTMU010000060.1:0-7672 GCA_039934115.1 Chloroflexota bacterium
CGCCGTCGATATCCGTGACTGCCGACTGCTGACCATGCGGGCCGCCGTAATTGACGTCGTTGGAATCGTGGAACGGTTTGATGCATTGGCCGGTGATCGGATCCATCGCGCAGACGCTGAACGCGCCGTCTTGCATCGGGATCCCATCGGCTCCTGGGTAGGTGCCGAAGTAATGGTCGAACGATCGGTTCTCTTGCATGATGATGACGACGTGCTTGATCTTCGTCCGCGCGAGCGCCAATTGGGCCGCAACGGGGGTGGGACTGCCAGCCGCGCTGGGTAGCCCATTTCCCGCGCAACCACTCAGCACCATCGCGATGATCAGGAACCTAGCGGCACCGTAAACGACAGAGGGGCGACCTCGCGGCCGCCCCTCAGAGTCAGCCACGAGATCCTAGAAGTTGGCGACCGAGTGGCACTCGATGGTGGCGTCGACCGTCTCACCATTCGCCGTGGTTCCCTCAATCGTGAGCGTGGCCGTAGTGCCGCGATTGTCGAGGGTGGCGGTGCCGGCGCCGAAGTCACCGCCCTGCGATGCGCTCAGGTACGGGTTGACCTCCACCGTGTAGGCGTAGTTGTCGAAGGGGAACGCTGCTGAGAACTGGCTGTCCGTGCCACTTGCCGCCGCGTCCGCGTCATAGATCGTGATCTGAGGGCCGCCGAACGACTCCGCGGGGTCAACGGTGACACTGGAGACCGCAAAGGTGCCCGGGCCAACCACGCCGGTCGAGCAGCCGCCGGATCCCGTGATCTCGACCTGGTAGTGGCCGGCCTTCTCGCCGCCGGTGATGGTCAGGTCGACGCTGGCGAGGCTGTCACCGCCGCCTCCACCACCACCGGTGCTCGCGGCGGCGCTTTGGCCAGCACCTGCGCCTGCTGCTGAGCTCTCGCCGGCACCACCTCCCTGGCTCTCCTGCCCCGAGCTGGCCGGGCTGCTGCAGGCGACGAGCAATGCGACCGGAACCACGATCGCGAGCATGCGCGGAATCATTGGGTCCTCCTCCAGGGTGTTGGGCATTTCGCCCGGGATGGGGTATGCGGCGCAGGATACGGCACGGGTCAAGCGCTGCCTGATTGGTGGCGCACTACGCGCGCCTGCAGATGGTCTCTCGGTCGGCTACTTCTCGTTCCCTGGCTCGCCCGGCACCTCGGTGGCCTCGCCAATGGTGAGCTCGACCTCAGGCCCGGACGGCAAGATCGTCGGCTCCCCGATTTCGAGCTCGATGTCAGGTCCGGACGGCAGCTCGGTGACCTCGCCGACCGTGACTTCGATGTCGGGCTCGGACGGACGAATCCTTGGCTCCCCGATGCTGAGTTCGATCTTCGGCGGGCCAGGGGGCGTCGGCGGCCCGGGCGGAGGTGGCGTCGGGGGCTCCGGAGCCGGGGGCGGCTTCAGTTCCGGTTCCTCCATGGTCAGCTCGATCTTCGGCTTCGGCTTCTTCTTGCGTTTTCTCTTCTTCTTGTTCTGACTTCGGCTCGCGGCCGCCCCCGCCGCTGCAGCGGCCGCTCCAGCCGCCGCAGCTGCGCCCGCGGCAGCGGCCGGATTGCAGTCGATCAAGCCGGAGCAGTTGTCAGCAAACACCGTGCCCGGGAAGGCGAGCTGCAGCATCGCGCCAATGGCGAAGACCACCAGCGCCGCGCCGATCACGCCGCCGGTCGAAGGTGACCCTTCCACTCCGGGTTCATCGGCGTCCTCCTCATCCTCCTCGTCAGCATCGACATCGCTGAGGAGGATCTGGAAGATGAGCAGCCCGAATGCAACCGTCAGGACGAGCGGGAAGAACTCGGAGCCCGCCAACGGCTCGTAGCGGACGGTATTGATCACCAGCCCCACCACGTAGGTGAGGCCAAAGCCCGCGACGAAGCGGACAACCCAGGGAATGGCGCTCAGCAGCCGACGCAGCTGACCGATCTTGAGGACCCGGTTGGCGATCGGTCCCGAGGCGAGCGCCACGCCGCCCAGGATCGCCAGGTCGAGAAAGCCGGTCATCAGGCCGCCGAGCAGGAAGACGGCCAAGAGGTGGCGCCCCAGCTGTCCGACCAGGCCGACTCCCTCGCCGGGTTCCGACTCGAACTGGTCGAGGTCGAAGTCCTCGAAGTCGGTGGAGGCGACGTCGCCCCCGCGCTCCGCGATTGCTCGCTGAATGCGAACGAAGGCCATCGCCGCCGCAGCGGCCGCCGTCGTGACGACGATCGCCATGCCCATGACCTGGAGGTTGGCGATGGCGGTGTAATTCGGGACGCTCAGTCCGCTCCAGGTGAAGACCGGGCGGATCAGGATGCCCGCCGCCTGGGTCCAGATCCAGGTCATGAGGCCCACCGCCACCGCGGTCGAGGCGATCGCCGACAGGCGCTTCAGAGTCGGATTGGCGGGACGATCCGAGGTCATCACCACCCATGGCACCGTTCGGCCGATGACGGGGATCTCGACCACCAGCAGCCACAGCAGGTAGAACGAGACAAGCCGTCCAGCGATGGTGCCGATCACGCCGTACTGGCCATAGTAGGAGGATGCCTCGGGGAGTGTGCGGATGAGGTCGGCAACGGCGTGCAGGATCACGAGCAGGACGCCCAGCACCGGCGCGACCATCGCGATGGCGGCTGCCAGCCCCAGGAAGATGAGCGACTCGGTGTACACCGAGGAGATCGTCAGGCGCGCTGCTGAGAAGACCACCACGATCGCCACCACCGCCAGCGGCAGGGCCATCGGCAGGCGCGGATGGATCCTGGCGAGCAGCTCGAGATCTGGCCGGACGGACGCCGCCAGGTTTGGGTGGATGCGGCGCAGGAGCAGGGCGGGCCGTGCCCAGATCGGCACGGGCAGAGCGGCAGCAGGGGCGGGACTGGGTGGTTGGGCGTCCACGCCCGAAGAATACGAGTCTTGAATCGGGGCGTATACTCGAAATTGATCACTCGACCCGGGACGGGCGCACCCGTCCGGCGCCGACCGCTCTGATACCGCGCTCCAGGCGCGGATGACGAAGGAGGCGCGTCCGGTGTCCAGTCAATCTCCTCTGATCGATCCGGCCCAGGCCCGTTCGGTGCTGCGCGTCGGCGATCGAAGCTACGCCTATTACCGCCTTGACTCCGCAGGCGCCGATGACCTGGCACGCCTGCCATACACCGTCAAGGTGCTGCTCGAGAATGCGCTGCGGCATGCCGCCGGAGGCTCAGGCCTCGTCTCTGCGGCCGACGTGCGAGCTCTCGCGGCCTGGGATCCCTCGCAGCCGGGGGAAGCGGAGCTCCCCTTCATGCCGGCGCGGGTGATCCTGCAGGACTTCACCGGCGTTCCCTGCGTCGTCGACCTGGCTGCAATGCGCGATGCGGTGGCCTCGATGGGCGGAGACCCGTCCCGCGTCAACCCGCTGGTGCCGGCCGACCTGGTCATCGATCACAGCGTGCAGGTCGATCTCTTCGGCTCCGAGCTGGCCTTTGCCGGCAACGTCGAGCGCGAGTACGAGCGCAACGGCGAGCGCTACGCCCTCCTGCGCTGGGCTCAGCAGGCCTTCGACAACTTCCGGGTCGTCCCGCCCGGGACAGGCATCGTGCACCAGGTCAACCTCGAGTTCCTGGCCGATGTGGTGACGGTCCGACCGGACAGCGACGGCCAGCCGGTCGCCTTCCCAGACACCCTGGTCGGGACCGATTCGCACACCACGATGATCAATGGGCTGGGGGTCGTGGGCTGGGGGGTTGGCGGGATCGAGGCCGAGGCCGCACTGCTCGGGCAGCCGCTCTACCAGCCGATGCCCGTGGTGGTCGGCTTCCGCCTCGACGGGGCGCTTCGTCCAGGAGCGACCGCCACCGACCTTGTCCTGTACGTGACCGAGATGCTCCGAAGCCATGGCGTGGTGGGCAAGTTCGTGGAGTTCCACGGTCCCGGCCTCTCCCGGCTTGGCCTGGCCGATCGAGCCACCATCAGCAACATGTCGCCGGAGTTCGGCGCGACCGCCACCCTCTTCCCGATCGACGACGAGACGCTGCGCTACCTGCGCATGACCGGACGATCGGCCGAGACGGTGGATCGGGTCGAGGCCTACGCCAAGGAGCAGGGCCTCTTCCGGACCGATGCGTCCGTCGAGCCGCGCTTCAACGAGTCGCTCGGACTGGACCTGGCAAGCGTCGAGCCATCGGTCGCCGGGCCGCGCCGCCCGCAGGACCGCGTGCCGTTGACGGATCTGCAGCGCTCCTTCCGCGAGGCATTCGCGGATGGGCTCACGAACCACAGCCTGGTGGACGAGGCGAGCGCGGAGTCGTTCCCGGCCAGCGACCCTCCCTCATTCAATGCCGGTGAGCCGGTCGAGGATCGGCCCATGGCGCGCCCCGAGGCACGGGCTGAGCATCCACGGGTCGAATACCAGCCGGTGGACGTGGAGTTGGGCGGGGAGCGGTTCCAGCTGCGCTCCGGATCGGTGGTGATCGCCGCGATCACTTCCTGCACCAACACCAGCAACCCGAGCGTGATGGTGGCCGCCGGGCTTCTCGCCCAGAACGCGGTGGCACGCGGCCTCAGCACGCCGCCCTGGGTCAAGACCTCGCTCGCGCCTGGCTCACGGGCGGTCACCGACTACCTGGCCGGGGCGGGCCTTATGGCGCCGCTCGAAGAGCTCGGCTTCGACCTGGTCGGCTACGGCTGCACGACCTGCATCGGCAACTCCGGCCCGCTGGCAGACGAGATCGCCGCCGCGATCGAGGCCAACGACCTGGTCGGGGTGGCAGTCCTCTCCGGGAACCGCAACTTCGAGGGTCGCATCCATCCGCTGGCGCGGGCCAGCTACCTTGCGTCACCGCCGCTGGTGGTGGCGTTCGCCCTCGCCGGGCGGGTCGACATCGACCTCACGACCCAGCCGTTGGGGACCGATCGCGACGGCCAGCCAGTCATGCTCGGCGAGCTGTGGCCATCGGCCGCCGAGATCGCGGACGTGGTCGCCGCTCAGGTCCGAGCTGAGATCTTCACGCGCAACTACGCATCGGTCTTCGATGGTGACGACCGGTGGCGAGCGCTGCCGGTGCCAGCCGGCGATCGATATGCCTGGGACCCAGCCAGCACCTACGTGGCGCTGCCGCCCTTCTTCGACCGGATCGGGCCAGCGCCTGCGCCCGTGGCCGACGTCGTCGATGCCAGAGTGCTGGCGGTGCTGGGCGACAGCGTCACCACCGACCACATCTCACCGGCGGGCAGCATCGCCCGCACCTCACCGGCCGGCACCTGGCTGGTGGAGCACGGAGTCGAACCGCACGAGTTCAACTCGTACGGCGCGCGACGCGGCCATCACGAGGTGATGATGCGTGGCACCTTCGCCAATATCCGGCTGCGGAACCTGCTGACCCCCGACGCGGAGGGATACGTCACCGAGCACTTGCCCTCGAGGGAGCGGATGAGCATCTTCGACGCGGCGCAGCGCTACGCCGCGGATGGAACCCAGCTCGTCATCCTGGCCGGCAAGGAATACGGCTCTGGCTCGTCGCGGGACTGGGCCGCCAAGGGGCCCCATCTGCTTGGTGTGCGGGCAGTGATCGCGGAGTCGTACGAGAGGATCCATCGGTCGAACCTGGTCGGAATGGGGATCCTGCCACTGCAGTACCTGCCGGGGGAGAGCGCCATGAAGCTCGGCCTTACCGGCCGCGAACGATTCAGCGTGCTCGGCATCGCCGACGGGCTTCGCCCACATCGGGAACTGACCGTGATCGCCACTTCGGAAGAGGGTCGCGAGCTGCGATTCCGGGCGATTGCCCGGCTCGACGGAGCGATCGATGTGACCTACTACCGCAACGGGGGCGTGCTCCAGACCGTTCTGCGCCGCCTGGCAGAAAAGGGAGCCAGCTAGGCGCTCATCGCCGACGGCCAGCCGTGGGCGAGCAGCTCGATCACCTCGACGGCGGGCAGGGCCGGGGAGAAGTGGAAGCCCTGGCCGAGGCGACAATCGATGGCTCGCAGCCTGGTCAGCTGCTCGACCGTCTCGATTCCCTCGGCCAGCACCTCCATGTGCAGCGTCTGGCCCAGCTTGACGATCGAGCGTACGAGGACGGGGACGTCGCGCCCGTGGCCGATCGCGGCCGTGAAGGAGCGGTCGATCTTCAGCACCTCCACCGGCAGCCGCTCCAGGTAGCTGAGCGACGAGTAGCCGGTGCCGAAGTCATCGATCGCCAGTCGTGCCCCGAGCGCGCGCAGCTTGTGCAAGGTGGCCGTGCTCTGGTCGAGGTCTGCCATCAGGCCGCTTTCGGTGATCTCCAGCGTCAGACGCTCGGGCGGGATACCGCTCGATTCGAGCGCAACTGCCACGGTCTGCACGAACTCCGGCTCCTGGAGCTCGCGCGCTGACACGTTGACCCACATGGACAGGCGCTGCAGTCGCGCCGCGGAGAGGCGTCCGGCGGCGGTCCACGCAGCGAGCTGGCGGCAGGCCTCGTCGATCACCCAGCGGCCGAGCGGCACGACCAGCCCGGTCTCCTCGGCGATCGGGATGAACTCGGTTGGAAGGACGAGCCCGCGCTCGGGGTGGCGCCACCGGACCAGCGCCTCGACCCCCGTCACATGGCCACTGCGCAGGTCGACGATCGGCTGGTAGTGCAATTCGAAGTCCTGGTTGGCGATCGCCTGCTCCAGGTCGCCCTTGAGCTCCATCCGCGTCACGGCGGCCTCGTGCATGTGCGGCTCGTAGAAGGCGAATCGGCCCTTCCCCGAGGTCTTTGCGGTGTACATGGCCAGGTCAGCCTGGCGCAGGAGGTCATCGGGCTCGGTGCTGCCGTCAGCGGTGATCGCGGCGCCGATGCTGGCCCGCATGACGACCTGGCGGCCATGGAACTCGAATGGTGAGCGGAGCGCCTCCAGGATTCGCTCGGCAGCGCGACGCGTGCCGTCCCTGTCGGTCTCCTCAAGCAGGATCGCGAACTCGTCGCCGCCGAATCGGGCGGTCGTATCCTCCGGTCGCATCACGGCTCGCAGTCGCTCGGCGACCGCCACCAGCAGCTGGTCGCCGGCTTCGTGGCCCAGCGAGTCGTTCACGGTCTTGAAGTCGTCGAGGTCGGAGAAGAGGACCGATATGGCGCCTCGACCGCGAGCCTGCCGTGCCAGCGCGTGCGCAACGCGGTCGCGGAACAAAGCCCGGTTGGCGAGTCCGGTCAGCGAGTCGTGGAAAGCCTGGTGCTGGAGCTGCTTCTCAAGCTCCTTGCGGAGCGTGATGTCGTGGATCAGTGCGCTGAAGTGGATGTCATCGCCGCTCCCGACCGGCCAGATGGTCAGCTCGGCCAGGAACTCGTGGCCGTCACGATGCAGCGCCGTGAGCTCGATCCGCTTGCCGACGAGGCGGCCCTCGCCGGTGGCCAGGTAGCGCGCCATCCCGGCGCGGTGGGCTGCGCGCTGCGTGATCGGGATGATGCAGTCCTCGAGCGGCTCGCCCAGTGCCTCCTTGCGGGACCAGCCGAAGGTCACCTCGGCCTGTGCGTTCCAGTCGATGATGCGTCCCTGGGCATCGATGGCGACGTATGCCTGGCTGGCGCTGTCGATGATCAGCCTCGTCTGCTCCTCGCTCTCGCGAAGGGCCAGTTCCGCCTCCTTCTGGGGCGAGATGTCGATCATGAATCCGCGGTAGCGCGTCGGCTCGTTGTTCTCGTTGCCGATCACCACCCCCTCGTCGCGGATCCACACTTCGCGACCATCCCGGGTCCGCAT
>JBDTMU010000061.1:0-7643 GCA_039934115.1 Chloroflexota bacterium
CGACCGTCTGCTCCTCGTCATACCACTCGCTGTCTGCCGGGTCCTGGTAGGTCAGC
This sequence comes from Chloroflexota bacterium, assembly GCA_039934115.1. Taxonomy (GTDB): domain Bacteria; phylum Chloroflexota; class Limnocylindria; order QHBO01; family QHBO01; genus CF-167. The sequence goes on from JBDTMU010000061.1 coordinate 57, forward strand.
CGCGTGGTCCACACCTCGTCGACGGGGTCGAACAGAAGGTAGTCCTGCTCGTCGTCGACCAGCTTGATCGGTCCAATCTCGCGTAGCCGCTCGCGGTTTGCCTCGAGAAAACGACGGAGTTGCTCGGTCGCCTCGTAGATGAAGTCGCGGCGCTCGAGCTCGGCCTCGCCGGCCAGCTCACGAAGAGCGGCGATGCGGGGCGCGTTCACGGCTTGAAGACCAGGTCAGGACCCATCCGCTCGCGCAGAAAGATGATGTGCTTCTTGTCGAAGATCGACTCCGCCACCCGATGGCCGAGGCCACGCGCGGCGGGATCCGCGTACAGGCTGTCAAGCACGGCATACGTCGGCAGGTCGAGGATAAGGACGTTGTTCCATTCCGATCCCTCGGTGACGTTGAACCAGCCGATGAAGCGGATGCCGTACTCGGCCTCGTACCGTTTCACCGTCCTCGGGAAGAAGTGGCGCATCCCTCGCTTGAAAAGCGCATCGCGTCCCTTGCGGACGTTGAAGAAGGTGACCATCAGGGGCATCTACTCCGCCTCGCCTTCGTTGGTCGGCGGCTCGCCTTCCTCGGGCGGATCCGTCGAGATGACCCGCGTCGGACCGGCGGCCCCCATGGTGCGGCCTCGGCCACGGCGACGGTCGGCGAAGAAGACGCGAAGCAGGAAGACGCTGGTCATGCTGACGAAGAAGAGCAGGACCATGTCGATGAACAGGAGCACCACCAGCACCCAGACCGGCCAGTTGAAGGTGAACAGGCCGATCGGGATGAGGAAGAGGAGGCCGGCGAACAGAATCGCCTGCCAGACGAAGCACCCGAAGCCTGGTCCCTCATTCGGATCGAGTTCCTCGTTGGTGCGGATCGACATCCATCGCTCGCTGCGGGGTGGGCGGTGCGCATGGTCCCACATCCGGCGTTCAGTCGACGGCGGCCACCCCGTCCCGGTAGGTGATTCGCCCGCCGGCCACGGTCATGCGCACCACGCCGGGCAGCTCCATTCCGAGCAGCGGCGTGTTCGACGAGGCCGACGCCAGGCCGGCCGCCTCGACCCGCCAGCGAGCTACCGGATCGAAGACCACCAGGTCGGCGAGCGATCCTGGCTGGAGGGTCCGGACCTCGCCGATGAGTCCGGCGGGCCGGGTGCTGAGCGCTCCGAGCAGGCGGGGCAGCTCCAGCCTGCCAGCCCCCACTGCCGCCAGGCCGATCGACAGTGCGGTCTCCAGCCCGATCATCCCCGGCGCAGCGGCACCGAACTCGACCGCCTTCCGCTCGCGAGGATGCGGGGCATGATCGGTCGCGATGGCGTCGATCGAGCCGTCGGCCACACCGGCCAGCAGGGCGAGCGCCTCGGCGCGCGGGGCGAGCGGCGGGTTCACCCTGCAGGCGGGGTCATAGGCGAGCGTGGCGTCCAGCGGCGCTCCGAAGGGATCGGCGGCCACCCCAGTCGGTTCGTCCCAGGCAAATCCCCGCCAGCCCGCCACCCAGGCGTCGGTCAGGGCGAGGTGATGCGGCGTGACGTCGCACGTCACCCGGACGCCGCGATCCCTGGCCCGACGGATGGCATCCAGCCCGCCCGCCGTGGAGAGATGCGTGAAGTGCACCCATCCCCCGGTCTCCTCGGCCAGGGCGATGTCGCGGTCCACGATCGACAGCTCGGCGCTGGCCGGCCAGCCGGCGAGTCCCAGCCGCGTGGCGATCTCCCCGGCGCGCAACACCGACCCTGCCGAGAGTTCGGGATCCTCGGCGTGCTCGATCAGCGGCAGGCCGAGCGAGGCAAGCCGAACAAGCAGGTCGCGCGTTGCCCGTTCGGAGCTGACGGCGCTCCCATCGTCGCTCACGCCGACGATGCCGAGCGTGGCCAACGCCGCGAGCTCCGTCGGCTGTTCACCGCCACGCCCGCGGGTGGCTGCGGCGATCACGCGCACGCGGCACGCCGCCCCGCTCGCCTGCTCCAGCACCCAGCTCACGCCTTCGGGATCGTCCACGGGCGGATCGGTATTCGGCATGGCGCAGATGGTCGTGTAGCCGCCGTGAGCCGCGGCTCGTGCGCCGCTTTCGATCGTCTCGACTCGCTCCAGGCCAGGCTCACGCAGATGGGCATGCAGGTCGCACAGTCCCGGCGCGACCACCAGGCCGCTTCCATCGAGGCCCGGTGCGTCGGGGGGAAGCGCGGCGGGTTCGACCAGCTGCCCGTCGACCACGGCCAGGTCGCGAACCCCATCCTCCCCTGTTGACGGGTCGATCACCCGCACCCCGCTCAGCAGAAACGTCGCGGCCGGATCGCTGAGCGACCCGAATCGGCTCATCTGGCCAGGAGGGAGAGGACCGCCATGCGGATCGGGACGCCGTTTGCGACCTGCGTTCCGATCAGGCTGCGCTCGCCGGCTGCCAGGTCCGCGGTGATCTCGACCCCCTCGTTCGTCGGGCCGGGATGCAACAGCGGAGCACCTCGACGCGCAAGGCTCATGCGGGCCTCGTCGAGACCCCATTCGGCAGTGTAGTCGCGAAGGGAGATGCCTCCGGCCTCGCGTTCGAGCTGGATGCGGAGCGCCATCACGGCATCGGCATCGGCCAGGGCCTCCTCCAGCCGGCTTGCGACGGTTACCCCCGGCCAGCCCTCGAACCCTGCGACCCACGCGGACGGCCCGGCCACCCACACCGATGCACCGAGCGCGGTCAGTGAGTGCAAGTTCGAGCGCGCCACCCGCGAATGCCCGATGTCTCCCACGATCGCGATCTTCTTCCCGGCGAGCGGGCCCAGGACCTCGCGCAGCGTCAGCGCATCGAGCAGCGCCTGGGTGGGATGAGCATGCGACCCGTCGCCGGCGTTCACGATTCTTGCGCCCGAGCTGCGAGCGGCGAGGTAGGGTGCGCCACTCATGGGGTGGCGCAAGATGATGGTCGTCACGCCGGTCTGCTCGAGCGTGCGCAGCGTGTCGACCAGCGACTCGCCCTTGCTGACGCTGCTGGCCTGGATGGGGAGATCGACCACCTCGGCGCCGAGCGCCTTCGCTGCCAGCTCGAAGCTGACGCGGGTGCGGGTTGACGGCTCGCAGAAGGCCAGCCCCACGACTTCGCCGCGGAGAAGGTCCAGCGCCTCGCGCCGCTTGCGTCGTTCGCGCATCTCGACCGCGAGGTCGAGGCATTGCTCAAGCTCGCCCAGGGTCAGCTGATCGACATCGAGCAGGTGGCGATGCGGCCAGCCATCAGCCGGCTTCGCATCCGCGCCCGGCCATGACACAACAATGCCACCGGCTTCAGGCCGATGGCGTGGCGGCGTTCCTGCGGATTCGCGCAATCAGGGTCTCCTTGGCGGCCTCACAGGACCGTCCTTAAAGGGCTCGAGACAGTATAGCCACGAGTCCTGGATCAGCCGGTCGACGCCTCGGCAGCCTGGGGTCGCTCGATGACCACCTCATCGGCTCCGTCCTCCTCGACGACCCGGACGTGCACGATCTCCTCGCGGCTGGTCGGCAGGTTCTTGCCAACGTGATCCGCGCGGATCGGGAGCTCGCGGTGCCCGCGGTCGATCACCACCGCCAGCCGGACCGCAAGCGGCCGGCCGTGATCGGTCAGGGCGTCGAGGGCTGCGCGAACCGTGCGCCCCGTGAACAGGACGTCGTCGACCAGCACGACGGTCCGATCGTCGATTTCCGGCATCGCCTGCGTCTTCTTGACGATCGGGGCATGAGCGATCTTCGTCAGGTCATCGCGGTAGAAGGTGATGTCCAGCGCTCCGACCGGCAGGCTGACCCCCTCGTGCTGCTCGATCAGCCCGGCCAGCCTCCGCGCCAGCGGCACTCCCCGGCTGCGCACACCCACCAGCACAAGGCCATCGGTCCCGCCGTTGCGCTCGACGATCTCGTGCGCGATGCGGGTCAGGGCCCGTCGCAGTTCGTCTGAACTCAGGATCCGTAGTTCGCTCATGCCGCCTGAGTCTAGCCCGATGGGTGACGGCTCCTCGCCGCCCGGCATCACCAGCCGAAGACGGCCGGTCCATCCCATGGAGGCGGTTCGATGCCGCCACCGACGACCCGCGGATCGCCACCTTCGTCTCGGAAGATCTGGATATACGCCGAGGGGGGATCCCCGATGCCGGCTGACGGGAGGCCGACCGTAATCGCGAGGCCCGAGCCGGATAGGGCCACGTCAACGATCCACGTTCCGTCGACGAGCTCGAGGCCCGCTCGGGAAGCCTGGCTCAGCAGACCACCACTGACGCGACCGGTGTAGACGTCAGTCTGGCTCGGGTACGTCCCGTCTGCGCTTTGCTTCGGCCCAGTCCAGGCACCATCCCAGAATGCGAACTCGTCGCTGTCAGGACCCCATGCGAAGTCGCCGGACGCGAAGGCTTCGCCTCCAACCGGCACGAGGTCGGTGAAGAGCTGCGTGCCGACCCACGGAGAGGCAGGGCCCGCGGACCGGAAATCACGGGAAAGCTGGGGCATCCCGCCCACCGAGAAATGCCACGATCCGCCATTCGAGGTCATCGTCCCGCTCCAGAAGATCGCGCGGCTGCCGTCGGGAGCCAGAAGGGGTAGAAACACGCCATCAATACGCTCCTCGCCCGGCAACAGGCCGTCGTCCACCGCTGATCTGGCTTCGCTCCAGGGTTGGGGCGCGGCGTGGCTCAGCCACAGCGAGAATTCGCCCTCGCTGACCGCTGCCGGCGCAAAGTCCGAGACATACACGTCGCCAGTCGCCGTGACGCGCTCGTTGCGGCCATTGATGGAATCGAATAGCCATGCGTCGGCCCCATCGCTGGCGGCCTGGCAACCGGCATCCGGACCGAGGTCGACGCCGACCAGGGTGTAGGCCACGTAGCGGCTGTCGGGTGACCACGCGAGCCGATCCGTGAACGGCGCCGACGAGGTGCAGCCCAGATGGGTGACATTCCCATCGGTCAGGTGAAGGGCCCAGACCTCGTTCGCCCCGGTCTCGCCCTTCTGGGTGATGTAGGCGAGCCACTGGCCGTCTGGCGAGAGGGAAGCCTCGATCGGTGGGCCGGAGACCGTGCCAGCGTCGATCGAGGCGCCGGTCGCGTCGTCTATGAACGACAGGCTCAACGCTTCCAAGGGGGCGCCGGTGAGGGACAGGTACCCGAGCTCGCCCGATGCGAGGAAGGTCGGCGGAAGGCTGGGCTGGACGCTCGGCACGACAGAGGCGTCGGGACTGCCGGATGGGGCGCCTGAGGCAGACGTGTCCGGAGATGCGCTCTCGTGCCCGACAGGCCCCAGGTCGAGATTCTGGAAGACAACGACCGCGAGGATCGCGGCGGCGACGGCTGCCGCCGAGGCGCCGATCGCGATCAGGCCACCCGGCCGGCGCCACCACGGAGCCAATCGGCCGGATTCGATCCCGGTGAGAACCCGCACCCCGAGGTCGCGAGGCGGCTCAACCACTGGCAGGCCGGACAGGATGCGTCGCTCGGTGGTGAAGGCAGCGAGGGTGTTGCGGCACGTTTCGCAACGAACGAGATGGGAGTCCAGCTCGACGCGCTCTGCATCGGTCAGGTCGCCAGTCAGCGATGCGCTGATCAGCTCGTCGACGTGGTTGCCACGGAGTCTCATCGGACCAGGCCCTCCGCCGCCAGCAGGCGGCGCATCTCACCCCGCGCACGGCACAGCAGGACACGCACCGCGCCCTTCGACATCCTCATCACCTCGCCGATCTGCACCGCGCTCATGTCCTCGACATCCGACAGGATCAGGCACTGTCGGTGGTTTGGCTTCAGGTGCAGCAGGGCGCGACCGATGCGCTCGTCCATCAGGCCGCTCAGCACCTGCGTCTCGGGGCCTGGACCGCCGTCCGCCTGCTCGACCGGGCGCTCCTCGTCGGTCCCCATCGGGACCACGTTTCGTCGGCGGCGCATCTCGTCGATGGCGGTGTTGGTCGCGATCCGATAGAGCCAGGAGCGGGTCGACGATGCATCGGTCAGGGTGTCGAGCTTGCGGTACGCCTTGATGAAGGTGTCCTGTGCGATGTCGGCTGCCCGATCCGGGTCACCCACCATGCGCAGCACGTAGTTGTAGATGGGCGCCGAGTACTCGGTGAAGATCCGATCGAACTCGGCCTTGCGCGCGTCGGCACTGTCCCGGGAAGCGGTCATCGTCGCGGGTCGCCATACGCGCCGTCGTGCCAGGGCCATCGGTGCTGTGGACGCTGCTCGGCAGGCACGTGTTACACGCTCACCTTGCCGAGGTGCTCACGCAGCAGGCCGGCCGCGTATTCCGGCGCCGCCGGGTTGACCGCGAGCGCGGTGGCCCGCTCGAGCCCGGCGATCACGCGCAGCCGCGGATGGACCTCCCAGTGCCAGTGGAAGGTCTCGTCCAGGCGCTCCCCGACGGGAGCCGTGTGCAGGAAGAGGTTGTATGGAGGATCGCCCAGGGCGTCGAGGGCACCGAGGGTGCGCTGGAGGGTGGCGGTGGCTGCGGCGATGTCGTCATCGTCGAGGGTGGTGAAGTCGGCGGCATGCGCACGCGGCACGATCATCAGCTCGAACGCCGATCGGCTGGCGGCAGGCGCAAAGACCACGAAGCGCTCCTCGGCCAGGACGAGCCGCTCGCCCGCCTCCTCCTCGCTCCGGGCGAGGCTGCACCAGACGCACGAGCGGGTCTTGATGACGTGACGAGCGCCTCCGCCGATCTCCTCGGCCACCCAGTGGGGGACCTGCGGGATCGAGTACAGCTCCATGTTCAGGTGGCTGCTGCGCGAGCCGGCCTGCATCCCGTAGCTCTGCACCGCCTGGATGTAGCGCGGCTCGTCTTCCGGCCGCGGCTCGGAACCGATCTCGCGCATCGTGTCGCGCAGGGTCCGCAGCAGGTTCACCGCCAGCCGCGGCGGCGCATCGGCCAGTCGCTCGTGATGGTCGCGCGGCGCGACCAGGATCTCCCACGAGCCGCTCGCCGCCATGGCCTGCTCGACGGAGAGCTGGCCGGTCCGCTCCTGGCCGGTGTCGATCCGATGAAAGGCGTCCTGGCGAAGCGTGACACGGCGGATGGCGGTTTCCTCAGCAGCGTCTGCAGCGGGAGTCGGGTCATCGTCACAGTGGCGGCAGTGCGTGCCCTCGATCGGGGTTGCCTGCACGACGAAGGAGGCGTGCTCGAAGGTTCGGTCCGTGACGATGGCGGACCACCAGCCGGTGACCGGGTCGCGACGCAGCTCGAACACCTACGCTCCGCTGTCGGTGATCGGCTCGTCCCACGGCCGTGTGCGTGGCTGAGCGGCCCACTCCTCGCGCAGGAGGGACATCCGCAGCACATCGTGGAAGGCCCCATCGGAGAAGTGCGCGTGGCGAAGCGTCCCCTCGTTCACGAAGCCGGCCTTCTCGTACGAACGCTGCGCCCGCCGGTTCGGCTCGTAGACGTCCAGCTCGATCCTCTCGAGGCGCAGCTGGCCGAAGCCGAAGTCGCAGATGGCACGCAGCGCATCGGTCCCGTATCCCTTGGACCACTCGGCCTTCTCGCCGATGCTGATCCCGAATGCCGCGTTGCCGTCCTCCTGGTTCACGTGGTGGAAGCCGGCGGTCCCGATCGCTCGATCGTCGGCCAGCAGGCAGATCACGAAGTGGTAGCTCCGCTTGCC
>JBDTMU010000062.1:0-7581 GCA_039934115.1 Chloroflexota bacterium
AGGTCCGCGAGACCGATGCCTCCCTGGCCGAGATGAGCGAGCGACTGGCCGATCCGGCTACCTACGCTGATCACCAAGCCTCCCGCGAGCTGATCGAGCGTCACAACGCGGGGCGGGACCGAGCCGACCAGCTCGGCGCCGAATGGGCGCGACTGAGCTCCGAGCTGGAGGCAGCCGAGGCGGAGGACAGCCTCACCCCAAGCGCCCGATGATCTCGCGGCGCCCATCGTCCAACCTCCTCGGCGCGCTGCTGATCGTCATCGCGGCGTCGTCGTTCGGGGTTCTGGGACCGATCGCCCGGTACGCCGATCTGGCCGGAGTCTCGAGCCTCACGCTGGTGACCTGGCGCGCGGGGGTGGGCGCCATGGTGGTGCTCCTCTTCCTCGGCATACGGGCCGGCGGCGGGACTCGGCTGTGGCGACCATGGCGCGAGCTGCCGCAGCGCGATCGGCTCTTCATCGCGCTGGCTGCCCCGACCAACGCGGCCCTCAACCTGGCCATGTTCGTCGCCTTCCTGCGCATCGGCATCGCGCTGGCGCTGCTGATCTTCTACGTCTACCCCGCCCTCGTGGCCCTGGCCAGCATGCTCTGGTTCGGGGAGCGGCTCGACCGGATCCGCTGGGCGGCGCTGGGCATCTCGATGGCCGGCGTGGTGCTGGTGGTAGCCGGCGCCGGTGACCTCGGCTCCCTGGACGCGCTGGGGATCGGCCTGGCGGCGATCGGCGCGCTGGCCCAGATGTTCTACGCCCTGGCCGCGCACCACGGCTTTCGCGCGATCCCCGGGACACAGGCCGCCGCCTTCACCATGGGCGGCGCCGCCCTCCTCTACCTGCTGCTGTTCACGCTGATCGGACGCCTGCCGGAGATGGGCCAGCCGCTGGCCAGCCTCGCGGCGCTCTGGCCGGTCATGGTCGCCGGGGTGGTGGGCGCCGGGCTGGCGACGGTCTGCTTCATCGGCGGCATCCGGCTGCTGGGCGCGCCGCGCGCGACCATCCTGTCGACCCTCGAGCCGGTCGTCGGCGTCGGATTGGCGGCGCTGCTGTTCGGCACGCTGCCGACCGCCCTCCAGGTTGCCGGCGGGGCGCTGATCATCGCCGCCGGGATCGTCCTGCAGCTCCGTCCGAGCGGGGAGATCGCGGAGCACGAGGCGATCGCCGAGTCCCATGCCTAGCTCGAGCGGACGATCTCGGGCAGCTGTGATAGCGAGGCGATCACCCTGGCCTCGTGCGGGACGGGCTCACGCCTCTCCTTCCATTCCGGCCGTCGGATCAGGATCCCATCCATCCCCGCGGATTCCGCACCCTCGATATCGGCCCGATACGAGTCTCCGACCATCAGCGCCTGTGCGGGTGGGACGCCGGCCCGTGTCGCGGCGAGGCGGAAGATGGCGGGATCGGGCTTGGAGAGGCCCACCGCGCCCGAGGCGATCACGAAGTCCAGCTCCGCCCCCAGGCCGAGCCCATCGACGATTGGCAGCAGGTTCGAGCCCCAGTCCGAGATCACGCTGAGCCGCAGGCCGAGCTCCCGCAGGTCGCGAATTGCCGGCAGCACGTCGGGGTAGAGCTCCCAGGACTCCGGGGCGTACTGCGCCGCCAGGATCGTGTCGATCAGCTGGTGGCCGGGATCGTCGACCCCCAGCTCGCGAAGCATGAGCGCGTGGTATTGGCGCCAGGCCGCGTCGATCTTCGCGTCGTCGCCCCAGGTGTCGTTCTCGGGACGCTGGTAGTTGTCCCAGAACCAGCGGTCGGCCACCTCCCACGCTCGATGCACCTGCTCGTCGGTGATGTCATGTCCGTGCTCGCCAAGTACGCCCCGCAGCGCCTCGCCAAGGGTGCTCTTGGGCGCGAGCAGCGTGAAGCCGGCATCGAGGCAGACGAGTCGGTAGCGCATCGCGAGGTACGGTAGCGCGACTCTGACGCCGAAGTGTTCAAGTGATCTGATCAGTTGCGGGGTACCCTCCACGGGTGGCCGACCACTTGACCGATGGCGCCGCGCTGGCGCGCGTTCGCTCCTCCCTGCTCTCCTGGTACGCGACTGATCACCGCGACTTTCCATGGCGTCGCACGACCGATCCGTACGCCGTCCTGGTCAGCGAGGTAATGCTCCAGCAGACCCAGGCCTCGCGCGTCGCCGCGCGGTTCCCGACCTTCATGAACCGATTCCCCACGCCCGCCTCCGTTGCGGCCGCGAGCGAGGCGGAGGTCCTCGCCGCCTGGTCCGGCCTTGGCTACAACCGACGCGCGCTGGCTCTTCGCAGAGCGTCCACCGAAGTCGCCCACCATGGCTGGCCGCAGGGCGTGGCCGGGCTCGAGCGGCTGCCGGGCATCGGCCCGTACACGGCTCGAGCCATCGCCAGCCTCGCATTCGGGGAGCCGGTCGGGGTGGTCGACACGAACGTCCGCAGATGGCTGGTGCGCCGGTTTGGCCTTTCGGCTGGCGCGCGGACCGAGCTGCAGACCCTCGCCGACGCACTCGCGACAGCCGGAAACGCCGCTGATGCCGCGCCCTGGACGCACGCCACCATGGAGTTCGGGGCCTCGATCTGCACCCCACGCAACCCCCGCTGCGATGCATGCCCCATATCCGCGGGATGCCCCTCGAGAGGCATAGCCAACGTTGTTCCGGTGCCTCGTCAGGCGCCGTTCGCCGGTTCGGATCGAGCCCATCGCGGCGCCATCCTGCGAGCCCTTACCCGAGCGCCCGACCACGGGATGAAGATGCGGGTGGCGTGCGACCTCGTACCGCCGGGCGCCGTTGAGCGCGTCGTCGCCGGCCTGGAACGCGATAGTCTCCTGCATCGCTCCAGTGGGCGCCTGGTCCTGGGCGGCTCGCCGGAGGCGGCCGCTACAATCGGCGGGTGAGCACTGCAACGGCCGGCCTGAAGATGAAGATCGGCGACCAGATCCCGTCCGTTGGGCTGCGCGCCACAGACGGCTACCTGCTCAACCTGAGGAGCCTTGTCGGAAAGCAGCCGGTCATCCTCCTGTTCTTCGGCGGTCCCACGCTCAAGGGAGCCGCTCGCGAGCGCGGCGACGCGCTCGCCGAAGCCCTCAAGGAGGCCCACCCGAGGCTCACCAAGCAGGGGGTGACGATCATGGGCGTCACGACCGACAACGAGCAGCAGCAGGCCGCCTACGTGAAGGAGCTCGAGCTGCCGTACCTCCTCTTCTCCGACGAGCGGCGGATCGCGGTCTCGCAGCTGGGCATTCCCACCACCGAGGCCCGCGGCAACGTCAACGCCGAGCCGACCGCCTTCGCCGTGGGAGTTGACGGAACGATCCTGGACATCGTCGAGCAGGCTGCTCCGAAGGGCCTCGTCGCCCGCCTGCTCGAGGCGATCTTCCCACCCGGCTAGACCGATGCTCGCCGTCCGGACCTACGCCCCCGGCGAGCCGCTGCGCATCGAAGAGGTCCCCCTCCCCAAGCCGAAAGGCACCGAGATTCGCATCCGGGTGGGCGGCTGCGGCGTGTGCCATACCGATCTGCATATCGCACGCACCAATCGGATCCGCGTGCTGCGGCCGCTGACCCTGGGCCACGAGGTCGCCGGATGGGTCGATGCGGCCGGTCCAGGTGCCGCCGCGGAGCTGAAGCGGGCGCGGCTGGCCGAGGGAGACGGGGTGCTGGTGTATGGCGGCTGGGGCTGCGGCGCCTGCACCCAGTGCGCAGCCGGGGCCGAGCAGCGCTGCGAGCGCTCTGCGTCGCCCGGGTTCCAGCGGGATGGCGGCTACGCCGAATACATGCTGGTGCCCCAGGCGCGCCACCTGGTGCCCCTTGGTCATCTCCACCCTGACCACGCCGCTCCGCTCGCCGATGCCGGGGTCACCCCCTGGCGTGCCATCCAGCGCGCGTCGGCCTGGCTGCAGCCCGGGGCTCGCGTCCTGCTCATCGGCTTTGGAGGGCTTGGCCAATTCGCGCTCCAGTTCCTCCGCCTGATCCCCGATCTGACGGTCGCGGTCCGCGAGCTGAACCCGGAGAAGCTGGCACTGGCCGGCGAGATGGGCGCGGACCTGGGGCTGCTGATGGGCGACGAGGCGCTGTTGGAGCTGGGCCTCGGCGGCCCCGCTGACGTGGTCTTCGACTTCGTCGGCAACGACCAGAGCCTCGACTACGCGGCCCGCAACGTGGCGCCGGGTGGTCTTGTGTCGGTGGTTGGGGAGGGCGGCGGGAGCTACGAATTCAGCTTCGACCGTCTGCCGGTCGAGGCCAGCCTGACGACGACCGCGTGGGGCTCGTTCGCCGACCTCCGGGAGGTCGTCCGCCTTGCCAAGCGCGGCCGGCTGAAGTGGCACGTCGAACGGATGCCGCTCTCCGAGGCGGCTGCGGCACATGACCGCCTGGCCGAGGGGCGAGTCAGCGGCCGGATTGTCCTCGTCCCCTAGACAGGCATTCCGCCCCAATCCCTGACCAGGTTCCGGGCGCGCTCGACCAGGAAGGTCGCCCCCTTGCGCTGATAGAGCTCCGCCGCCTCGCGGGCGGTAGCCGCGGCCTCTTCAACGTTGCCGGCCGCGTTGAGGACGTGCCCCAGATGGACGAGCGCATCGCCATGCAGGGCCAGGTAATCGGTGCCCGCCATGATCGACACCGCCTCGCGCGCGAGCGCCTCGGCCTCGGGGTGCCGGCCACTCGCGGACAGGACGCGCGCCTCGATCTCTCGGCTGCGGCCCTGGGAGGCAAAGTCGTCGCGCGAGGAGGTCTCGCGGGCGTTGACGGCGTACCGCAATGCCTCGTCCAGGTCCCCCGCTGCAAGGTATGCCTCGGCCAGCGCGGTGGCCGTGGTGGAGGCGCCCGCCGGATCTCCGGCTCCCACCTTCTCGTCGTAGGCGAGCTGCAGGTTGCGGATCGCCTCGTGCACCTCGCCCTCCATCAGGGCCACGTTCCCCGCCACCTCGTGGGCCTCCGACGGGAGCATGCGACCTCCTCGCTCGGCCAACTGCGCGGTCGTGCGTGCCAGGGCGGCGCGAGCCTCGGCAAACCGTCCCTGCAGGCACAGCATCCTGGTGGGACCGGACGCACCTCCAGGGAACTGGGTCGTGTGTCCCAGCTCTCCTTCGACGAGACTCAGGGCCTGATCCGCGGGCATCGGCCCAGCCATTGCCGCCACGGCACGCAGGACGCGGGCCCGGTTTGCGAGGGAGCCGGATGTGGAGCTCGGGACTGCGTCCAGGACCGCCTCGGCGCGAGCGCCGCCCTCACCTGCCCTGCCGATGACGATGCGCCCCAGCGCGGCCAGCAGCTCCGCCTGCTTGGCACCTTCGGCGTCGCCCAGCTTCTGCAACCGGTCCCGCAGGAGCTCAGCCTTGCCGGTGTACTCGGAGGCCTCGGTGGACTGCGTGGAGCTCTGCACGAACAGCAGCCCAAGGTGGGCCCACGCCGCGCTGCGCTCGTCTGCGGCCTGCTCCGATTCGGCGATTACTTCCTTCAGCAGGCCCTCTGCCCGCGGACCGTCACCGGCGAACAGCAGGTTCGGCGCCACCTGTGCGATCAGCAGCCGGCGCTCCGCAGTCCGAGGCAGCAGCTCGCCGGCACGACCCATGAGATCCACGCTCGCGGCCATGTCGCCTCGTGCCTCGGCGCGTCGCGAGGCCTCCGCGAGCATCGTTCCTGCCCGGGTCGCCAGCTCTTCCGCCGCGGCGTCGCGGGGCCCCAGCTCCGTCCGATACCGATAGGCCTGCTCCAGGTGATACGCAATGATCTCGCCGTACTCGAGCACGCGGTCGCCGACCGTGGCTTCCAGCCAGCTCGCGACGAGCTCGTGGAGCTCGGAGCGTGTCTGCTTCGCCAACCCCTCGTAGGCCGCATCGCGGACCAGGACGTGTCGGAATCGGTAGGCCTCCTCGCCGGGGAAGGAGGCCTTCTCGACCCGCACCAGCTCCATGCGCACCAGGTTGGCGAGCCTCTCCGGGATCCGATCCCGAAGCGGTTCCGGAACGAGCGCGATGACAGCCCCGCGGTGGAAGGTGGTCCCCTCCACCGCTGCCCGCTCGATGACGGTCCGTTCCTCCGCGCCCAGCCCGTCGAGGCGGGCTGCCAGCACGGCCTGGATGGTCGGTGGCATCGCAAGGTCCTGCAGATCGGCGGCAGCCGCCCACCCGCTCTCGGTGCGCCGCAGGACGCCGTCGTCGATCAGCTTCGCGAGCAGCTCCTCCACGAAGAGCGGATTGCCCTCTGCCGCCTGGCCGATGCGCGTCCGGAAGCCGGCGGGCAGCTCCGCGTGGCCCAGCAGGCTGGCTACCAGCTCCTCGCTCTGGACCTCGGAGAGCGGCTCCAGCTGAACGGTGGTCGACCACCGCTTGCCGCCGCCCCACAGCGGGCGAGTTTCCAGCAGCTCGACGCGGGCAACTGCGATCAGCAGGATCGGCGCATCGCGGGTCCAGTCGGCGATGTGCTCGACTAGGTCGAGGAAGGTCGGCTCGCCCCAGTGAATGTCATCGAGGACCAGCACCAGGGGCCGACGACGAGCAAGGGCCTCAAAGGTCTTCCGCACGCCCCAGAACAGCTCCTCCTGGTCGTGTGCCTGCGCATTCATGCCCAGGAGGCTGCCGACCGCCGCCGTCAGGCGATCCGCCTCTGGCTCTCCGCGCAGGACCGCCGCCAGCCCTGCCCCGGCATCGTCCTCCGCCTCGGCATTCGCGAGGCCGTTGCGCAGCGCCTCGGCCACCGGCCAGTAGGTGATCCCGCTCCCGTAGGCCAGGCAGCGGCCCGTCGCCACCGTGGCCTGGTCACCCAGCCCGCTGACGAACTCCTCCACCAGGCGCGATTTGCCGACCCCTGCCACGCCGAGGACCGTGAAGAGATGGCACACGCGCTCGTCCACCGCCGCGCTGAACGCGTCTTCCAGCATGCGCAGCGGGCGCTGTCGACCGACCAGCGGCGCCTCCTGCGGGCGAGAGCGTCGATGCGACGCCTCCTCGACGCCGGTCAGCCGCCATACCGGCACGGGCTCGCTCTTGCCCTTGAGCTTGAGCGGGGCGAGGGGCTCAGCCGTGACCGCGTCGCGCACCAGGGCATAGGTCACGGCGCCGATCAGGATCTCGCCCGGCGATGCGGCGGCCTCTAGCCGGGCGGCCACGTTCACCGCATCGCCCGTCACGATCCTCTGCCCGGCCACCACGTCGCCGGCCAGCACCGGCCCCGTGTTGATTCCCATCCGCCATTCGATCGCCACGCCAAGGTCCGCCCGGATCTGCGGCTCGATCTCCGCCAGCCGCCGGTTGATGCCGACGGCTGCCCGGCATGCGCGAAGTGCGTCATCCTCGTGGACCGTCGGTTCGCCGAAGACGGCCAGCACCGCATCGCCGATGAACTTCTCGACGACGCCGCCGTGGGCGTCGATCGCGTCGCGCATGACGTCGAAGTAGCGGGTCAGGACCGCCCGCAACGACTCGGGGTCAATCTGCTCGCCGAGCGTCGTGGACGAGACCGCGTCGATGAACAGGACCGTGACCATCTTGCGGGTCTCGCGCCGCGAACTGGTCGAGTCAACCATGTGCGCAGGTGATCACGTCAGGCCTTCGGGCGCCCCGCCCCACTCCCGCACCAGGTTCCGGGCGCGCTGGACGAGGAAGGTTGCCCCCTTGC
>JBDTMU010000063.1:0-7566 GCA_039934115.1 Chloroflexota bacterium
TCCGGCCAGCGCAGCAGGCGCGGCACGACCGCCACGTTCTCGGCCACGGTCAGGTGCGGAAACAGACCAACCTGCTGGATGACGTAGCCGATCCGTCGCCGCAGCTCGACGGCCGGCAGCGCCATCACGTCCTCGCCATCGATCGTGATCCGGCCGCTTGTCGGCTCGATCAGGCGGTTGATCATCTTCATGGTGGTGGTCTTGCCGCAGCCCGAGGGGCCCACCAGCACGACGATCTCGCCAGCGGGGATGGTCAGCGACAGGTCGGACACCGCCAGCGGGGCGCCCACGGGGCCGTAGCGCTTGCTGATGTGATCGAGGGTTACGACCGCCGCGCTGCTGGTCACCTTCGGAATGATACGGAGCCCGGCGCGCGGGTCGAGGCGACCCCGCCGGAGACCTGCCAGATCCGCACCCCGGAACGGTCATACACGAGTTCCCAGTCGGGGCTTCCCTCGAAGATCGTCGGCTGGCAGGCACGCGGAGGGCCTGTGTCCAGCAGGTACGTGGCGCCCAGCGTGCGGGTCAGCTGAGCGGCCCGTTGCGGGTCCCCCGAGCAATAGATCGCGTCGACCACCGCCTGCCGCTCATCGGGCGAGTAGCCGAGGTTGGCGATGTACGGGGTGAAGGTCAGCACCCGCAGGCGACCGGCCGGATCGGTCGGCGAGTTCAGCCAGCCGTTGGTCACGAACACGGAGCGCTCCGGGGTGTTGGCGGCGATCCAGTCACCGGCCTCGACATCGCTCCAGCCGAGCACCACCTCGCGGTTCAGCGCGGTCCAGGTCGAGACGAGGAGCGGTGACGGGACGCTCACCAGGAGGACAGCGGTCACGGCCCAGGCCGGCCAGCGCCGGATCAGCCAGGCGGCAAGGAGTGCCACCGCGACCCACATCGCCTGGAAGTATTTGTTCATGTCGAAGCCGATGGCGCTCACCTGGACGACGTTGGGCACCACGAAGAGGGCCACCAGCCAGATCGCCAGGAAGCCGCGGTGGGGGACCCGTGGCAGAAGGAGAGCGAGCAGCGCGAGGACGAGCGGGAGCCCCAGGTTCGTGATGTAGAAGAAGAGGACCGCCCACGGCCCGTCGGTCGTCGGCGCCGATTCCCAGCCCGCGACCCAATGGAGGGCGCCACTGCCGCGTGCCTGGGCGACGGCCGCGATCGCGAACGGCATGGCCAGCAGATACGGCGCCAGCAGCAGCACGGCATTGCGTAGTGCCTGCCGATCGAAGAGCCGGCCGCCCACGACGACCCACCCCAGCGCCAGGGCCATGAAGGCCGGGAAGAAGAAGAAGTGGAATGGCGCCAGCAGCGCGCCGAGCAGGCCGGCCAGGAAGATGAGCGCGGGTCGATCGCGCCAGCCCGCCGTGCGTGCGCGGGCCGAGGGCAGGCCCGCGACCAGCAACAGGACGGCCCCGACGAGCATCGGCAGACCCGCAGTCGTGGCCCGGTGGACGAGGAGACCTGTCCCCATCACCGACGGGATGCGGAAGTAGGGCCAGTCTGTCAGCCACGAGTTGTCGTAGGAGTTCTTGGTCACCAGGTAGGGGAGGTCGCCGAATCCGTTGGCGAGGTCGCCGATGAGGCGCATCCAGCCCAGCCCGCCGCCGAAGACGACGAGGACACCGGCGATCAGCGCGGCCCGTCGGGCGCCGCGGCCGCGCAGGACAGTCCGTGCCAGCCCGTGGACGAGCAGCGCCAGCGCCCCTGCCAGGATCGCCGAGGAGACGACGAAGCTGGGGATCGCAAACATCCCTGCGGCGCGGGCCACGATGGCGGCGTGGAAATCCGCGAACCAGTGGTAGGTCAACGGCTCGCCCGCGAAGTACGGGACCTGGGGCGGGAAGTTGCCCGCGTTGAGGGACTGCGCGATCGAGAGGTGGACGCCCAGGTCGCTCCAGTTCGAACCACCCGCAGATACTCCGTTCGGGGTCGCGTGCCACAGCCCTGACTGCAGGACTGCTCCCACAAAGACCGCACAGGCCACGGCTACCGCAAATGCGAGCCAATCGCGACGAAGGGCGTGCCAGGCCGCGGAGGCCTGGTCGAGAACCGAGCGGGCGCCACCGCGCATGACCCCGATCGGGATCGGGAGGGCCAGCAGCGCGGCCACCGCGAAGATCGTCTCGCGTCGGTATCCGCCGGTCGCGAGCGAGAGCCAATAGGCGAGGTGCGTACTGAGCGCCACCGACAGCACGATCGCGAGTCCCAGCCGCCCGGTGGCTGAGACTCGCGGACGCACCCAGCCGACAATCGCCCAGCCAGGGAGCACGAAGAGGAGCGGCCAGACCACCAGCACGGCCAGGACGGGCTCCATCCGGGCCGCCAGCAGGGCGCCGACAACGACCAGCATGGTCACGATCCCAGCGACGACCCTCAGCCGGTGGCCGCCTCCCGTGTCAGCTGGCACGCGCAGCCCGGGACAGCTTGGGGAGCGGTTGCCGCGGATCCAGCAGCGCGACGATCCGATCGACCTGGGCCTTGGTGAGATTGCCCCCCGCGCTGATCGCGGCCGCGAGCGCGGCCGCGTCCCGGATGACCTGGATGCCGGGCCGCTGGCCGGCGTCCCATTCGATCTCGACGCCGCGCGGCGGCACCAGGCAGGCGGTCACCGCGGAGGGCAGTGTCGCCCGCTCGAGGTACATCTCCAGGCGACGTCCGGCGAGCCGTGCGGCGGTGATCCGGCTGGCGTCCCACGGGACCCATGAATCGGTCGCGGCGCTCAGCCGATACCAATGGCCGTTCCGCTTTCGATATCGGCCCGGCTCGGCGCGCAGCGTCAACGTCCAGGTCCCGCCCGGACCGACGACGACCGCCTCGATCGGCTCCCTGCCTCCAGCCAGGACCAGGCGCAGGTAGTGGTAACGGTCGTCGAGACGCCTCCCCAGCGGCCCGCTCAGCCGATCACCAGCGGTCCTGGGCAGGGCGAGGCGCAGTGATGGAGAGGACGGTCGGTGAATCACCATGGCGACGGGCGACGGTCCGTGCGGATTCGGCGGGCTCATCTCGAGTCTACCGCCGCCGATGCCCCTCGCCTAGCCCGCACGGGTGCCCTGCTAGCATGCCGGTCATGGACGAGCGCTCACCCGGCAGCCAGATCCCGGAGGCGGTCAGGACGCTCCTCGTGGAGCTGGGAGAGGATCCGGACCGCGCCGGCCTGGCCGGCACCCCGGATCGTGTCCGGCGCGTGTACGCCGAGCTGACGGAGGGCTATCACACCGACCCGGATACCCTCCTGAACGGGGCCGCCTTCGACGTCGACTACGACGAGATGGTGGTGGTCCGCGACATGGAGTTCTACTCGCTGTGCGAGCACCACCTGCTGCCCTTCTTCGGCAAGGCGCACGTCGGCTACCTGCCCCGTGGCCGGATCATCGGCCTGTCGAAGATTCCGCGCGTCGTGGACATGTACGCGCACCGCCTGCAGCTGCAGGAGCGCCTGACCCAGCAGGTGGCGGGCTTCCTCATGGAGCGCCTTGATCCCAAGGGGGCTGGCTGTGTGATCGAGGCGACGCACCTCTGCACGGTCATGCGCGGGGTTCGCAAGCAGCAGGCGACGATGGTCACCAGCTCGATGCTCGGCACCTTCCGGGCGGATGCCCGCACGCGGTCCGAGTTCCTGACCTTCATCGGTCGCTCGTCAGACCGCTAGGCCGATGCCGTACGCCCCGCTCCTGGCGGAGCTGGAGATCGCCGCAGCCCTCGAGTCTGTTCCGGATTGGCGTCGCGACGGCGACTGGTTGATTCGGACCGTCGAATGCCCCACCTTCCGCGCGTCGATCGACCTCGTCAACCGGGTCGCCGATGCCGCGGAGGAAGCGAACCACCATCCCGACATCGAGATCAACTGGCGGCGCGTGACGTTCAGGCTGACCACCAAGGCATCGCATGGGCTGACAGCGAAGGACGTCTCGATGGCCGCGACGATCGACCGGCTCGTGGCCGACGGCGACGACCTGAGCCCTGCGATTCTCCCGTGAATGTGATCGCGCGTAGGCCCCGTTTTGGGGGGATCCGATTCTCACCCAGCATCAGAACGCGGCAATCCGGCGCGCCGCGTCGGATCACATTCACATGTGAATCAGCGCCCGGTGGAGCCCGGGCGACATACAGCGGCCACTAGAATCGGACACGCATGACCGATGCCGAGCGCGCCCGCAGCACGCCGATCCGCGTCCTGATCGCCAAGCCGGGGCTCGACGGCCACGACCGCGGCGCCAAGGTGCTTGCCCGCGGCCTCCGCGATGAGGGCTTCGAGGTCATTTACACCGGCCTGCGACAGACGCCGGAGATGATCGTGGACGCCGCCGAACAGGAGGACGTGGACGTGATCGGCATGTCGATCCTGTCCGGTGCGCACATGGCGCTTTTGCCGCGCGTCGTGGAGCTCAGCCGCGAGCGTGGCATGGACGACGTGCTGATCGCCGCCGGCGGAATCATTCCCGATGCCGACGTCATGAAGCTCAAGGCGGCGGGGATCGCCGAGATCTTCGGTCCCGGGACCAGCATCGGGCAGATCGCGGGCTACTTCCGCGAGCACGCGCGGCGGCGCGCCTGAGGGTCGTGGCCGACCTCGCGGGGCTGCTGCGCGGCGCCGTGGCGGGTGAGCGGCTCGCCCTGGCGCGGCTGCTGACCGCGATCGAGAACGACGCTCCCGGCCTGCGTGGCCTGCTTCCCGAGCTCTTTGCCGCGGGGCGCGGAGGACACATGGTGGGCATCACCGGACCACCGGGGAGCGGCAAGTCCACCCTCGTCAACGCCCTCACCGACGAGTGGCGCCGCCGCGGCAAGCGTGTGGGGATCGTGGCCGTGGATCCATCCTCGCCCTACACCGGCGGCGCGATCATGGGCGACCGGATCCGGATGATGGACCACGCGGCGGATCGCGACGTCTTCATGCGCTCAATGGCCAGTCGAGGCGAGCTGGGCGGCATCGCGGCGGCGACCTGGATGGCAGGCGCTGCGCTGGACGCGGCCGGGTACGACCCGATCCTGATCGAGACGGTCGGCGCCGGTCAGAGCGAGGTCGAGATCGCGCGCCTGGCCGAGACAACCGTGGTGGTCGAGGTGCCCGAGATGGGTGACGAGGTGCAGGCCATCAAGGCCGGACTACTCGAGGTCGCCGACCTGCTGGTGGTCAACAAGGGCGACCGTCCCGGCGCCGATCTCGCGGCACGCCACCTGCGGGCCATGCTCTCCACCGCGAGGGGTCGCGTCGGCCACAAGCCGCCGCCGATCATGCTCACCACCGCAACCAGCGGCGAAGGGGTCGCCGCCCTGGCGGACGCGATCGAGGCACACCGATCCACGGCGCGTTCGCCGGAGCACGCCATCGCCCATGCACGGAACCAGGTGCGCCGTGCCCTGGCCGACCTGGCAATGGGGCGTGGTTCACACCACGCCGATTGGGAGTCGACCATTCAGTCTGTCGCCAAGCGCGAGCTCGACCCGATCAGCGCCGCCGAGCGGCTCCTTGCCAGGGATGGAGAGGCCTAGCCGAGGTCCCTCGGGGGGTGATCGGTGCTGGTACGCTACTCAGCCATGAGCCTGGATCGGGTCTTCGTCATCGGCGCCGGCCTGATGGGACACGGCATCGCGCAGGTGAGCGCGGCGGCGGGCAAGCAGGTGACCCTCGCCGATCGGACCGCGGAGCTGGCCGAGAAGGGGAAGGCTCGCATCGCGGGTAACCTCGCCCGCCAGGTGGAGAAGGGCAAGCTCGCTGAGGAAGACGCCGACGCGCTCCTGGACCGCATCGCCACGGCCGAGGGCGCAACCGGGGCTGCCGGACACGACATCGTGATCGAGGCCGTCTTCGAGGACGAATCGGTCAAGCGCGAGACATGGCAGGCCCTGACCTCAGCTGCGGACGCCGAGGCGATCTTCGCCAGCAACACCAGCAGCATCAGCATCACCTCGCTCGCCACTGCCACGGATCGGCCAGACAGCTTCATCGGCCTGCATTTCTTCTCGCCGGTCCCGGTCATGAGCCTGATCGAGATCATCCGCGGGCTGGAGACCGATGACGCCACCCAGGTCGCCGCGCGCGCCTTCGCCGAGGAGCTGGGCAAGACGGTGATCGAGTCGAAGGACTATCCGGGCTTCATCGTCAACCGCATGCTCGGCCCTTTCATCAACGAGGCCGTCTTCGCGCTGATGGATGGGACCGGCAGCGCTGAGCATATCGACGCCGGGGCGAAGCTCGGCCTCAACCACCCGATGGGCCCGCTCGAGCTCAGCGACTTCATCGGCAACGACGTGATGCTCAGCGTGCTCGACGTGCTGTACCGAGGTTTCGGCGACCCCAAGTTCCGCGCCGCCCCGCTCCTGCGTCAGATGGTTGCGGCGGGGCACCTGGGGCGGAAGACGGGTCGAGGGTTCTATCGCTACGACGAGCGCGGGACGAAGATCGTCTGATGGCGAACATCGCGGCGCCCACGCGGCCGGATCCATTCGCGCTCAGCGAGGAGGAGCGCTCGGTCCGCGACACTGCCCGAGAGTTCGCCCAGCGCGAGCTGGCGCCGACCGTCGCCCAGCGGGACGAGGACGAACGGTATGACCGCAAACTCTTCACCCGGATGGGCGAGCTGGGACTGACGGCGATCCCATATCCGGAGGAGCTCGGTGGTGCGGGCCTCTCGTACTTCGCCTGGGCCCTGGCCTGCGAGGAGATAGCCGCGGCCGACATGGGGATGGCGATCAGCCTCTCTGTCCATGTCCTCTCGCAGCTGTGCATCTACTCCTTTGGGACCGATGAGCAGAAGGCCCGCCTGCTTCCGCCGATGACAGCGGGCACGCATCTCGGCGCATTCGCCCTGACCGAGCCGGGCGCGGGCTCCGATGCGGCGGCACTTTCCCTGGCCGCACGGCGCACCGACGACGGGTACGCGCTGACTGGCACCAAGGTATGGATCACCAATGGCGGGGAGGCGGACGTCTACGTGGTCTTCGGGACCGTTGACCGCTCTCGCGGTCGTGACGGCGTGACGGCCTTCGTCGTTGGCCCCGACACGCCAGGCTTCCGGGTCGGCAGCCACGAACGGAAGATGGGGATTCGCGACTCGCCCGCCGCCGAGCTGGTCTTCGAGGAGGCGCTGGTCCCGAAATCGGACCGCCTGGGCGCCGAGGGTGAGGGACTGAAGGTCGCGCTCGGCCCGCTGGCGTCGGGGCGCATCAGCATCGCGGCCGCATGCACCGGCCTGGCCCGGGCAGCGCTGGAGCACGCCGCACGCTACGCCTCGCAGCGCACGCAATTCGGCCGCCCGATCGCCGAGCAGGAGATGATCCAGGCCATCCTGGCCGATGCAGCGGTCGCGGTCGACGCGTCGCGGCTGCTGACCTGGCGCGCGGCGCGGCTGCGCGACGCCGGAGGCTCGATCAACGCGGCCAGCAGCATGGCCAAGATGTTCGCCAGCGACACCGCCATGCGGGTGGCGACCGATGCCGTGCAGGTCTACGGGGGTGCCGGATACTCGCGCGACAACCCGGTCGAGCGCTTCATGCGCGACGCCAAAGGGGCGCAGATCTACGAGGGCAGCAACCAGATCCAGCGGCTCATCATCGCGCAGC
>JBDTMU010000064.1:0-7543 GCA_039934115.1 Chloroflexota bacterium
CGGGGATCCCCAGCCGGTCGTAGGTGCGGCGGATGTAGTCCGGCACGTCGTCCCACGACTGGACCGCCTTATCGGTGGCGGTCACGTAGTAGTAGATGTCCTGGAAGTCGATCTGGCTCATGTCGCCGCCCCAGGTCGGCATCGGCCGGGCCTCGAAGTGGCGGTACGCCTTCAGCCGGAGATCGGTCATCCATTGCGGCTCGCCCTTGATCCGGCTGATCTCCTCCACCACCTCGCGAGACAGCCCCTTCTTCATGACATGCAGAGGCTTCATCTCGGGGTCGTGCCAGCCGTACTTGTAGCCGGTGGGGACCTTGTCGACGGCAGGATTGGGGACGGCCATGGGTCTCCTGGTCTGAATCCCGACTCAGACAGTCGGTGTTAGACCGATGATGACCCTTTTCCCCCTCACGGTCAACCGGCGAGACGTCGCCTCACACGATGGTTGCTGCCCCTCGGCCGTGGCGGCCGGGCAACGAAGACCGTGACCACGATTCCACTGGCCAGTCCGGCAAGGATCACCGGCTGTTGCACGAGGGCGATCAGGCGGCCGGCGTTTGGCAGCCGCCACATTGCCACGCCAACCATGTCGGCCTGCCTGGGCTGCCACGGGTCTGGTGCATTGTTGTGGTCGCCCTGGAGCCTCCAGCCGCTCGTTCCTTCGCCACCGATGATGCGATGCATCACGATCTTGCCGGCGCCGATATTGCCGGCGGGCACACGGTAGGCGACCACTTCCCCGACTTTGTACGTGGCCGCCGATTCCACCACCACCAGGTCGCCATGCTCGTACGTTGGCAGCATCGAGGAGCCGCGAACCGCGACGAACACCGCGGGCCCACCAAGGGCCTGAGGGCGCAGGGTGAATGCCCACACCACGATCACGGCGACGACGACCGTCAGGCTGGCGGCCTTCCCGACTCGGCGCATCATGGCACCGTCACATAGGTGATCACCAGCTGGGGCTCCTGGGCCACGGTTCCCCCCTCCTTTGCGGAGAAGGTAGCGGTCCGGGTGGGTGGCCCCTCAGCGTCATCGCGGATCATCCAGCCGAAGTTCGTCGAGGTCCCGGCCACGAAGTTGGCGACATCGGACGTGACCGTTCCCCCGGTCACGTAGGTGCCCGCCGCCTGGTTCTGGCATCCCGCCGGGGTGCCGACGCTGAAGGTGCCCGTGCGCGATGCGGTGGGTGGATTGTTCAGTGCCGTGCCAAACGGTTGGTTATTCCAGGTGAGAGTCGTCTCCACCCATGCCGCTGTGACCGGGAAGAGGTCGAGTACGCGGCAGGCGGCCGGCACCGCCGTCATGTACAGCCGCAGGGTTGCCAACCGAACGATCGCCGTTGCCGGGATCGCCGGGCTGCACAGCGTCAGGTCGAACCGCAGGTAGACGCGCTGGTTCACGCCGTTACCGGACGACACGGTGAGCGTCGTCAATGCGCCGAAGTTGGTCGTGGGCGTGCCCTGGTGCGCCGTGGTATCGGTCACGGCAGTCGTCGCAGCCGGCGTGGCGGTGATGGTGCAGGTCCGATAGGGCGTGAAGTTCTGCGACATGAGGCTCAGGCTCGCCGCCGAGCCGGGGACAAAGCCAACCCCAAGCACGATCCCTCCGCACGCGGCCATGACACGGGCCCAGTGCTTGGTCACGGGCCTACCAGGACGAGCTCCGTCTGCTCGGCAGCGGTCACCGCGGGTGGAACGGCAAGGGCGACCGTCACCGAACCCCCTCCGCCTGGCACCGCCGCCGACCCGCTGCTGTTGGCAACGCCGTTGTTCACCGTGACCTGCAGGGTCGCGCCGCCGCATGCCGCCGGCAGGCCGCCGACCGTGACGCTGATCACGGTACCGGCGGCCAGGTTCTGAAACACGGTGAGGCCGGCGGTCGTGCACCGCGGCGTCGCCGTTGTTGCCGCACCGAGGGGAGCCCGATGCGAAACTGAGCGACGCCGCGTTGCCGATGACTGCGCCCGTGGCGGTGACGAGGATCACAGCCGCGATCCTGCGCAAGGTGCTCATTCTGGTGTCCACCTCGGTCAGCCGGGACAGGCGGCCATTCGAGCCGCCAGCCCCGTCATAGCGCGCTAGCTGATCACGACGCTGATGGCTGTGACCGAGGCCGCTGCAACGACTGGAGCGAACGTGACCACGATCGTCGTGCCGGCGGCGGGGGTCGTTCCCGTGGCCTCCCCCAGCGACGCGCCAGCCGCGGTCGCCAGCGTCACCTTGTATGGCTTGCTGTAGCACGTGGCAGCGAGCCCGGTGATCGTGACGGTGCCAACCGTATACCCCGGCCCAGGCGCTGCCGCCGTGTAGGTCGACGTGTACGTGGCATTCATGGCGCCAGCCTGGCAGGCAGCAACGACAGTCGTCGCCGATCCGAGGCTGTCACTGGTGAGGTTCAGGCTCGCCGCCATGCCGAATACGAGCCCAAAGGTCATGAGACCTGCGAGGACGGCGCCAACAATGCGTTTCATCTGAAATCAGCTCCGACTGAGGTACATCGCCCCCGACCACGGCATTTGATCCCTGGAACAAGTTCCGCAACATGCCCCAAAAGGACCAGCGCCAGGGGGTACTCGCGGGTGGGGATCCGGGGCTGCTAGATCGGATTGAGCTCCGAGCGCAGTGCGTGCGGGGTCTGTTGCTCGGCCAGCAGCCGGCTGAAGCCATGGGTCTGGCCGTGCACCTCCAGCCACTCGGAGACGAGGCGCCGGCCCTCGATGTGCGCGAAGGGCTGCGTGCGCAGGACGGGATCTCTCAGCCGGGAGATCGTCTCCTCCAGGCGCTCATCGCTGACCAGCCCCACCTCCGCAAGGTAGGAGCGCACCTCGTCGACCGGCTCGCCGTCGCGATGCAGAGCCACGGCGGCGTTCCCCAGCGCCGGGCTAAGCAGGCGCCGGGCGCGCAGCACCATCAGCTCCGATGCGAGGTCCAGTGTTCGGTCGACGGAGCGAGCAAGCCGCTGCAGCTCTGACCCGAGCTCCTCGTCGCTCATCACGACCTCGCGGCCGACCTCCGCCATCCCCTCGCTGACCAGGGCCTGGGGAGCGAGCGTCGCGGTCAGCGAGAGCTCTTCGTGCCCGGCCGACACCAGCAGGTCGTCCTTGACCGATGCCTCCGCGTGGTGCCCGGGATAGCCCTCGTGAGCGACGATCTCCGCAAGCGCAGCGAAGGTCAGAGGCCGGTCGATGTTGACCCGGACGACGGAGCTGCCTGCCCCGAGGTAGTGGGCCTCGATTGTCCAGCCGACGTCGTGCGCTGCCTCAATGCGCAGCGATTCGCGCTCGGGAAGCCAGAGCTGAGCCCGCGTCCTGGTCCGCAGCCGGGCCGAGAGCTCCGAGGCCAGGGCGATGGCTCGCTCGGGCGGGACGCGACCGCGGGCATCGTGGTCAGCGAGCCGCTCTCGCAGCGGCGCGCTTCCGGGCAGCGCTGAGTCCAGCATGCGGCGCGCCGTATCGAAGGTCGCATCCGGCTCGAGCTGCAATTCGATGTCGTACAGGTCCTCGACGAGGTCGACGTAGCCGATCTCCTCTCCGCCGACCCAGCGTGCCAGGGCTCCCATCGCTCCGACCTGAGCGACGAGCCACGTGACGCGGCGACGGCGCGCAGCTGTATCGGCCGGGAGCTCGGCGGCGATCCCCGCCAGCTGCATGGCTTCGTCGTGCAGCTCGGCGGCCGGGGTGAGGGGCTCGCCATCAACCGCCTCCGACAGCTCGGCGGGGCCGTGGTACGAGTCGACCAGCCCGGGCAGGTGGCGCCCCAGGCGCAGCCCCAGTAGCAGGTATCGGAGCGCGATCTCATCCATGGCCCAGATGCTAGCGTCGTTGACAGGGTTCGCTGCCGTGGCTACCTTCGCGAAGCACGCAAGCAGGCACGCAGACGAAAGGAGACGCCCGATGACCACCGTTCCCGTCGCGCGCCCTCGTCTGCACGGGATCGCCTCGCGATCCTGATCACGCATTGGGCGCGCTCCACCGCCCACCTGCGACCCGATCGAGTGGAGAACGACCCGTGCCATTGACCTCCCTACCCACGCCTGTCCGTCCTGCGCCAGGAGCCGCCCTGCCCGGAATCGTGCTGCGCGCCCGCAGCGGCTTCTACACCGTTCGCCTCGATGACGGAACCCTGCTGGAATGCCGCCTGCGCGGGCGAGTCAAGCAGGAACGGGGAAACTCCGACCTTGTCGTCATCGGTGACCGCGTGACCGTCGTGTCGCTCGCGGACGGAGACGCGATGATCGAGTCCGTCGAGCCGCGTCGAACGCGCTTCTCCCGCCGGCAGCCAGGTCCCAGAGGCAGCTGGAAGGAGGACATGATCGTCGCCAATCTCGACCAGGTGCTGATCGTCTTCGCCTGCGCCGATCCGATGCCTCACCTGCGCATGGTCGACCGCTTCCTGGTGGTGGCGGAGCACAACCAGGTCGAGGCGGTGGTGGTGGCCAACAAGGTCGACCTGGTCGGGCTGTCCGCCGCTCGGGGCCTCTTCGCCGGATACGAGGGGATCGGCTACCCGGTGCACTACGTCTCTGCGCGCGAGGGGATCGGGCTCGAGGAGCTGGCAGATCGGCTGGTCGGTCGCGTCAGCGTGGTCACGGGACCGTCTGGGGTCGGCAAGTCGACGCTTCTCAACGCGATCCAGCCGGGGCTCCGCATCGAGACCGGCGCCGTCAGCGAGACGGTGCATAAGGGACGCCACACCACGACATCGGCCGAGCTGCACCCGCTGACTGCGCCTGGTGGGGGGTACGTGGCCGATACGCCCGGCCTCCGCGAGCTTGGCCTGTGGCAGGTCCCGCCCGAGGAGCTGGCCTGGTGCTTCCCGGAGATGCGCGAGTACCTGGGCCAGTGCGCCTTCAACGACTGCCGTCACATCACCGAGCCGCGCTGCGCGGTGCTCGCCGCCGTCGCGGCAGGGCTGATCAGCGCGGCGCGCCACGACTCCTACCGGCGCCTTCTCCTGAACGAGGATTAGACCGGCCCGGCTCTAAGATGGCCGTCCATGGAGATCGCCCCGGGCGTCCACGCCGTCAGGCTGCTGAACGTCTACGCCTTCCTCATTGACGAGCCACAGCTGACCCTGATCGATGCCGGCCTGATCGGCTCGGCGGGCCGTGTCCGGCGGCATATCGAACGCCTTGGGCGCAAGACGGACGACCTGGCTCGGATCGTCTGCACGCACGCCCACCCAGACCATATCGGCGGCGTTCGAGAGCTGGCCGGCGACCGAGAGGTCGAGGTGCTGATGCATCCCGCAGACCTGGATGGGTTGAGCGTCGCCCTGCGCGACGCGGTCGCGAACCGCAACCGCGGACAGCTGATCGCCTACTTCACCCGACACCCCGGCGAGGCGACGCCGATCCAGGATGGCCAGGTGCTGCCGATCCTCGGAGGGCTGCGCGTGGTCCACACCCCCGGCCACACGCCAGGCAGCGTCTGTCTGTACGCCGAGCGCCACAAGCTCCTCTTCGTGGGCGACGCTCTGCAGGTGATCCGAAGAAAGGTCACCTTCGCCAGCCGGGTCTTCAGCGAGGACCTGACGCTGGCTCGCGCCAGCGTCGCTCGCATGGCCGACCTGGACGTAGAGACGATCGCCTTCAGCCATTACCCGCCGTTACGCGACGGGGCAAACGAGGTGCTTCGGGCACTGGCCGAGCGTGCGGCGCGCATGTCCGAGCGCAAGCGGCCAGCGGCAACCCCCTAGCCACCACCGGGCGCCCGGTCGTAAGGTAGGCCGTGAGGGAGAGGTCCCATCGCCACACTCACTCCGATCGCACCCGCCGCGCCCGAACCGAGCCCGCTCACCGCGGTCGTCGCCGGCGCGGCGGCGCCCAGTGGCCCTACGCTGATCGACCTGCTGCGCGAATCGGCGCGCCGCTTTGCGGATCGCCCCGCACTGCTGATCAAGCCCGGCTTTCGCACTCGCATCTGGACCTATGGGGACCTGGCCGACCTCGCCCCGAAGGTGGCCCGCGTGCTCGCCGACCAGGGGCTGGAGCGCGGCGATCGTGTCCTGATCTGGGGAGTCAACCGGCCGGAGTGGTCGCTCGGCTTCTTCGGGGCGCTCTTCGCCGGGCTGGTGCTGGTGCCGCTCGACGTGCGCAGCCAGCCGGAGTTCGTCGCCAAGGTTGCCCAGCGCACCCGCGCCAAGCTGGTCCTGGCCTCGACCCAGACGGCGCCCCTTGCCGAGGGGCTGAACCTGCCACTGGTCCTGATCGAGTCGCTCCCCGACCGCGCCCGAAACGCGACGCCGCTGCCCACGCCCGAGATCGGTGCGGGCGACATCGCCGAGGTGGTCTTCACCTCGGGCACCACCGGTGAGCCGAAGGGCGCCATGCTGCGGCACGGCAACCTGGTCGCCAACGCGACCGCCCTGAAGGAAGTCTTCCCGTTCCAGCCGGACGAGCGGCTCCTCTCGATCCTGCCCCTCTCGCACATGTTCGAGCAGACCTGCGGGCTGATCGCGCCGTTCATGGTCGGGGCCTCGATCGTCTATCCGGTCAGCCGCCAGCCGGCCGTGCTGATCCGGACCTTCCGCGAGTTCCAGGTGACGATGCTGCTGATCGTGCCGGCCGGCCTGAAGCTGCTCGACTCGGCCATCCAGCGCAAGGTCGACGCGTCCGGCAGGCACGACACCTTCGAGCGGCTGCACCGCCTCGCCCGACGCTTGCCTCGCTTCGCCAAGCGGCTCCTCTTCCGCCCGGTCATCGGCCAGTTCGGCGGGCGCTTCCGGACCCTGGCGATCGGAGCGGCGGCGCTCGAGGAGGACCTCGCCCAGCGCTGGACCGACATGGGCTTCGACGTCCTGCAGGGCTACGGCGCCACCGAGCTGTCGCCGGCGGTCGCCTTCACGCGACCCTCGCGCAACCGGAGCGGGACCGTCGGAGAGGCAGTGCCGGGGGTCGAGATCCGCCTCGCTGAGGACGGGGAGATCCACGTCCGAGGGCCAAACGTCTTCGCCGGCTACTGGGAGGATCCGGACGCGACCAAGGCGGTCCTTGATGACGAGGGCTTCTACCACACCGGCGACATCGGCTCGCTCGACGGCGAGGGCTTCCTGACACTGCGCGGGCGCAAGAAGGACATGCTGGCCATGCCCGACGGGACCAAGGTCTACCCCGAGGACATCGAGGCCGTGCTGGCCCGCGACACCCGCCTGCGCGATGCGACCGTGGTCGGTTGGCAGCCACCACGCGGCGAGATGCGGGTCCAGGCCGTGCTCCTTCTCGACGATCCGGCGGTGGTGGATGCGGTGGTCCGCGACGCCAACGCGCAGCTCGGTGCCCACCAGCAGATCCGCGGAGTCACCATCTGGCCCGATGACGACCTTCCTCGAACGCACACCCTGAAGGTCAAGAAGCCGATCGTGCTCGCTCGTCTGGCGGAGCTCGAGAGCGGCGCCACCACGACCCGCGGCGCATCGGGGCCAGCGTCGCCGATTGGGACATCAAGCCTCGAGGGGCTGCTGGCATCGGTTGCGAATGTACCCATCTCATCGGTCCAGCCAGACTCCCGCCTGTCGACCGACCTGAACATGGACTCGCTGGG
>JBDTMU010000065.1:0-7379 GCA_039934115.1 Chloroflexota bacterium
GCTTGTGGGCGATCGGGTCGACCTTGGTGATGCCCAGGCAGTAGGCCACGATCGAATCGCCGGCACTCCCCCTCCCCTGGCCGATGATCCCGTTGCGCCGCGCGAACTCCATCAGGTCCCACACGATCAGGAAGAACTCGGCCAGGTTGGTCCGCTCGATGATCTCCAGCTCGTGCGCCAGCTGCTTCACCGACTGCCTGGTAATGGGCCGATAACGGACGCGTAAGCCCTCGTGTGCACGCTGGTAGAGATATGAGAACGGCGTCTCTCCCTCGGGGACCGTGAAGCCCGGGAACCGATAGCGCTCGAAGTTCAGGTCCAGCCGGCATGCCTGGCCGATGGTGGCCGCCAGTGCCATTCCCGCCTCCCAGCCGCGACGGGCGTGCGCGCCGGGCAGCCCCGCGCCGATGGCGGCCAGCTCGTCCCCGCCCTTCAGGCGGTACTCGGCGTTGGGCAGCAGCAGCTCGCGCGCCTCGTCGAGGGTGGCGCCGTGTCGGATACAGACCAGCACGTCCTGGAGCCGATGCCCTCCCGCCGTGGCGTAGTGCACCTGGTTGGTGACCACGGTCGGAAGCCCGGCACGCTGCGCCAGCTCGGTGAGCTGCGCCACGAGCCAGTCGTCAT
The DNA here is from genome assembly GCA_039934115.1 of Chloroflexota bacterium. Lineage (GTDB taxonomy): Bacteria > Chloroflexota > Limnocylindria > QHBO01 > QHBO01 > CF-167. The sequence goes on from JBDTMU010000065.1 coordinate 625, forward strand.
CGGGCTCGAGATGGTGCGACAGCTCAACCCCGAAGTCACCATCCGGAAAGTGGCTCGCCCAGCGCTGGGCCGCTTCGCGAGCGGCGTCCTGCTCCCCGGCGAGCACGCGGCGTGGCACCTCCCCGTTGCGGCAGCCGGAAAGCCCAACCAGGTGGCCTCGCGCCTCGTTCAGAGCGTCCTCGACCAGCTCCCGCGCGAAGATCGGGAACTGCTTTTCACCGGCGAGGTGGCCTCGGCTGGCGAGCCGCGACAGGGCGGTGTAGCCGAGGGCGTCGCGGGCCAGCAGGACGAGGTGGTCGCCGGGGATCGGGCCGGCATGCAGCTCACCAGGCCAGCCACGGCTCGCCAGCTCGCCGCGGAACGGGTCATTGAGCTTGCGACCGCGACGGGCCAGGCGCAGCTCGCCCTCATCGCGCGGGATCGTCAGCTCAATCCCGATGATGGCGGTGACCGGGGTCAGCTCCGCGGCCCGGGCGTCATCGGTCCGGGTCTGGGCGGCCGCCTTCGACAGACGGACGGCGCCATACAGGCCGGCGTGATCGGTGACTGCCAGCGCGGGCATGCCCAGCACGGCCGCTCGGGCGATCAGCTCCTCGGGGTGGCTGGCACCGTCCAGGAAGCTGAAGTTGGAGTGCGAGTGCAGTTCGCAGTAGGTGCCCGGTGTTTCCATGGGATGGACGATGATAGAACGTATGTTCTAATACGCCAAGCCCCTTCCACCCCTGTACGATGCCGCTATGGGACAGATGACACGACTCCAGGCCGCGGCCGGGGACACAGACGTCTACATCGCCCCTGCCCGTCCATCGCACGGCAAGCCAGTCCTGCTGCTACACGCGTGGTGGGGCCTGAACGACGTGATCCGCGACCTCGCCGATCGCCTGGCCGAGGACGGCTTCACCGTGCTGGCGCCGGACCTGTTCGATGGGACCGTGCTTACGACCGTCGAGGACGCCGAGGCGTACACAACTGCCATCGAGCAGGGCGGCGGTGGGCCGGGAGGGCTGAATCCCGACCGCATCATGGGACGGGTGCAGGCCACGCTCGACCATCTCCTGGCGCACCCGGATGTACGCGGCGACCGAGCGGCGATCGTCGCCCTGAGCTTCGGCGGCTGGTACGGCAGCCGCGTCGCAGCGGAGCGGTCTGATGTCGCTGCGTTTGTCTCGATCTACAGCGACGTATACGGGGCGTCCGGCGGAGCTGCCTACCTCGGCCATTTCGCCGAGAACGACCAATTCGTGGACTCCACTCCCGTCGCCGACATGGAGAAGGCACTCCCTGACGGCAGCGCGGCGCACGTCTACCCGGGCACGAGGCACTGGTTCATGGAGCCGGACCGGCCCGAGTTCGACAAGAAGGCCGCCGAGCAGGTTTACTCCAGGACGGTGGAGTTCCTGCGCGCCAACCTCGGCTGACGAGTCGCGCCGCAACGAAATTAGAACCATTCGAGCCGCGCACCCGCCATTGGTGGTAGCAGCCCGGAAGTCCCGAGGCCTCAGGAGGCACGATGGTGCAGCGCGAGCTGGTCGAGCTGGCAAGGAACGGTGACCGAGAAGCGTTCTCGGCGCTGGCCGCCAGCGTCGTCGATCGGCTCTACGCCACTGCCGTGCTCATCCTGCGCGACCACTCCCTGGCCGATAACGCGACGCAGGAGACGATTGTCCGCGCCTGGCGCGACCTGCCGTCTCTCCGCGATCCGGATCGCTTCGACGCCTGGCTGCGGCGCCTGCTGGTGAATGCCTGCCGAGATGAAGGCCGGCGCCACCGACAGCGGCGTCCGGAGATGACGTTGCTTCCCATCCACGAGCCCGCGGTCGGCGATTCGAGTTCGGCGCTGGCGGACAGAGACGCGCTCGAGCGCGGCTTCCGTCGCCTGACGCCGGATCACCGCGCGGCCGTGGTGCTCCACCACTACGTTGGGCTGTCCCTGCCGGAGGTCGCCGATGCGATCGGCGTCCCGCTGGGAACCGTCAAGTCCCGCGTCCACCACGCGACCCAAGCACTTCGAGCCGCGCTGGAGGCCGATGCCCGCAGCGACGGCATGACGAGAGGCGGAACGGCATGAACCGCAACGACGACTTCGACCAGACGCTGGCTGCCTGGCTGCGCCGTGAGGCGCCGTCGCAGGCACCCGACCGAGTGCTTGAAATGGCGCTCGAGCGCGTGGCCGCCCAGTCGCAGGCGCGGGGCTGGCTCAACCGCCTACAGGGAGGAACTCAAATGGGACGCATCCTGCGTGTCGCGGCGGTCGCCGCCGTTATCGCTTTTGCCGCATTCATCGGCTATCAGTTCTCAAACCTGTCCCCCGACGTCGGCGCATCGCCCTCACCATCAGTTGAGGCAAACCCGTCCCAGAGCGGCCTGCCCAGCGGCAGTGCTTCGCCCTCAACGGAGCCAGCCGCCGCCTTGGTGCTGCGGCTGGAAGGAGCGGCAGAGGACGGCCGGACTCACGTCCTCACCGTCCTGGAGAACGGTCGCGTCATCAGCGGACGTCCCGCTGTGGAGCGGCGCCTGACGGCGGCCGGCGTCCAGCTTCTTCGCGACGAGCTCGATGCAACAGGCCTGACCTTCCTTGCCTCCACCGACTACTCGCCGGTCGCCAAGCCCGGCACCGAGCAGCCGGGCTTCGGAGGCGCAGGGCCCGCCCTCGCGGTCGGCCTGCCCGGCGGCGGAACGGCAGTCATCACATGGAGGTTCTTCAACGATATCGATCAAATCTACGACCTCGAGCCGCAGCCCGAGGCCGAGGCGCTCGACGCCCTGGCCGCCCGCCTGTCGACGCTGGACGACTGGCTCCCGGCAAACGCCTGGGCGGATGCGAACGCCAAGCCCTACGCGCCGGCGCAGTATCGGGTCCATGTCATCGGCAACCCGTGGGGCGGAAGCCTCGACGACCTGGTCGAGGTGAGCGAGGTCAGCATCCGTTGGCCAGTCTCCGCGACCGAGTTGCTCGACCAGATCGTCGCCACCAGCGGGGCGTCGGACTCCACGTCGCAGGAATGCAGCGTGCTGGCCTCCGCCGATGCGGAGCTGGTGCAGGCCGCCCTGGTCGAGGCGGGCGCGCCCGCCGCCGATTACTTCCTGCCTTCGTATCGGCTCGGAGACCGTGATGCGGTCCGCGTCATGGAGCTCGTTTTCGAACCGATCCTGCCCCTCGACGAGAGGGGCTGTGACGGAGGCTACTCCCTCCATTTCTAGCAGCCACACGTGGCAAGGCGCGGGACGATCCCCACCGGTCGTCCCGCGCCACGCTGTCTGGCGAGCTTGAGTGTCAGGCCGGCACGACTCGCGAGGTCCGGGTGTCCAGGCCGATGGCTACGGCCAACACGACCGCCAGGCCGGCGCCAACCACTGCCAGGAACGCGTAGCTGGCGGTGAGCACGACGTAGCCTGAGACGAAGCTGGCCGCCGCAGCGGTGGTCCAGACAAGGGCATCGCTGGCACCCTGCAAACGTGCTCGATCGCCCAGCGGGGCCTCCGACGCAAGCAGTGAGCTGCCCGCGACGAAGCCGAGGTTCCAGCCGACCCCGAGCAGGAAGAGCGGGACCGACAGCGCTGCACCACCCTCCGGCATCACGGCAGCCAGCAGTCCCGCCGCCGCGAGGACCGCGAACCCCGTAAGGACCATGGCATTCGCGCCGAATCGGTCCGTCAAGCGACCCGAGAGCGGCGAGAAGGCGAACATGCCGAAGGTGTGGGCGCTGATCACGAGGCCAACCGTCTCCAGCCCATGACCCTCGGCGTGGAGGTGATACGGGGTCATCGTCATGATCAGGGTCATCACCAGCTGGCTGGTCACCAGGGCAACCAGAGCGGTGCGCCCCTGCGGACGTCGGACCAGCTCGCCCAGCAGGCGACGCTGGGAGCTCGGCCGCTCACCGACCGCTCGGGTCGGCTCGTCGAGGTGGGGCTGGATCGGAGCCCGCGGACCGAGCATGGCCACCGCCAGCGCGGCCAGCAGGAAGACGAACGCCATGGCGAAGCCCCCGGCCAGCGGCAGGAGGCCGAGGGTGGGCGCCACGGCACCGGCCGGAGCCACCAGGTTCGGCCCAACCACGGCGCCGATGGTGCTGCCCCACACGACGAACCCCAGCGCCCCGGCGCGACGTTCGACGGGGAACAGGTCTGCGGCGGCGTATCGGCTCAGGTTCGCGGCCGCGTTGCCGAAGCCGACGAGCGCAGATGAGACCAGGAGGAGTGGCAGCGAGACCGCCATCACGGCGACCACTGCGAGGGCACCACCGACCACCGCGATGGAGATGCCGAGGACGATCCCCTCGCGACGCCCGCGACGCGCCATCACTGACGAGAGGAACGACGCCGCAAGTGCCGTGCCGGCAACGGCGACTGCGCTGGGCCAGCCACTCGAGCCGGCGGAACCGGTGATCTCGGGCGCGGCGAGCGACGCCACGGTGAAGGTCGCGATGTAGGCGATGCTCGTCAGCGCCGCCGCCGTGAAATAGGTGCCGAGCGCGCGGGAGCGGTGGCGCTCGGTCTCGGGCGCGGAGGGCGGGAGCATCGCGCGGATGATAGCGGCGCCTGCCCGAAGCGCTGGCGCATCATCCCCGACGTGCATCTGCCGATTCCAACCCTCGAAACCGAGCGGCTGACCCTACGGCCCTTTCGCGAGGCCGATGCGATGGCGATGTTCGAGCTGTCCCAGGACCCCGACGTCGTCCGCTACGTCGGCGACCGCCGGGTGCCGACCCTGCAGGAGGCATGGCGCGCGGTCGCCGGCTGGATCGGCCATTGGGCGCTGCGCGGCTACGGCCAGTGGGCGATCGAGGAGCGCGAGAGCGGCCAGTTCATCGGTCGAGCCGGCATCATCAACCCAGCCGACTGGCCGGGGCCAGAAGTCGGCTACCTGCTTGGTCGCGCGTGGTGGGGGCGAGGCTACGCGACTGAGGCCGCCCGCGCGGCGACGGACTGGGGCTTTCGCGAGATCGGCTTCGCCGACCTGCTCAGCCTGATCGACCCGGACAACCATGCCTCGATCGGCGTCGCCACGCGCCTTGGTGAGTCACCTCGCGGCGAGGCCGAGGTGATGGGCAACCGGGTGCTCCTCTACGGCATCACTCGCGCCGAGTGGGAAGCGAGCCGCGGATGACGGATCGGCTGCGCCTCCTCGGAGCCCTGGGGGAGCGGCAATTCCGGCTGCTGTGGATCGGACAGACGGCCTCGGCGGCAGGCGACGCGCTGATTCCGGTGGCGATCGCCTTCGCCGTGCTGGGGATCGGTGGATCGGCCTTTGACCTGGGGATCGTCTTTGCCGCCTTCACGGTGGCGCACGTCGCCCTGGTGCTGGCTGGCGGGGTATGGGCCGATCGGCTGCCCCGCCAGCTGGTGATGGTCGCATGCGATGTGGTTCGCGGCGTCGGCGAGCTGGTCCTGGCGATCCTGCTGATCAGCGGGTCGGCCGAGATCTGGCACCTTGCGGTGGGGGCCGCGATGATCGGAGCGGCCAGCGCCTTCTTCCTGCCGGCAAGCAGCGGCCTGGTGCCGCAGACGGTCAGCCCGCGCCGCCTCCAGCAGGCCAACGCGCTGATGAGCCTCTCGCGGAACGCGACCGGCATCTTCGGTCCGCCCGTCGCAGGACTCGTGATTGCACTGTATGGGACCGGGGCGATCTTCGTGATCGATGCGGTGACCTTTGGTGTCAGCGCCGTCTCGCTGCTCCTCCTCCGCCTCGGGCCGACCGACGCGCGCCCTGCGCAGGAGCCATTCTTCGCCGAGTTGGCCGCGGGCTGGCGTGAGGTGACGTCCCGGCCCTGGATCCTGGCCGCGATCTGCACGTTTGGCATCACCAACCTCGCTGGCTCGCCGTTCTACATCCTGGGCGCCGTCATCGCCGACCAGAAGCTGGGGGGGCCTGCGGCATGGGGCCTGATCCTGACCGGGAGCGGGATCGGCGGGTTGATCGGCGGTCTGCTGGCGCTGCGCGTCCGTCCGAAGCGGCCGCTCTTCGTGGGGTTCCTCATCAGCAGCGCCACCTCGCTGCCCCTGATCGCGCTGGTCGGTCCAGCGCCCGTCCTCCTCATCGCGGCCTGCTCCCTGGTATCGCTGGTCGCGATCGAGCTCGCCAACACGTGGTGGTTCACCATGCTGCAACAGCACGTGCCGGAGCACGCGCGCTCCCGCGTGAGCAGCTACGACTGGCTGGCCTCGCTCGTCTTCCAGCCCCTCGGCTACGTGCTGGCCGGGCCGCTGGCGAGCCGGTTTGGATTGCCGGCCACGCTGCTCGGTGCCGCGGGTCTTGTCCTCGCTGGCAACCTCGGCGTCCTGCTGGTGCGCGCAGTTCGGGACGTGCGCTGGGTCGAGGAAGGTGGTGGCGCGGCCTAAGTCCGCGCCAGGGCCTCGAGGATTGCGAGGTTCTCAGTCGTGCCGTCGGGACCGAGCGGGATGACTGCGACGTGGTCGGCGCCGGCAGCGATCAGCTCCCCGATCCGTTGGCGCAGCGCCTCGACGTCGCCCTGGGCCACCATCGCGTCGACCAGCCGATCGCTCCCCGGCTTCTCCCAGTCAGCGGCCTCGAAGCCCTGCTCGACCCAGCTGGCCTGGTACGTGGGGGTCCTGAGGTAGGGCGTCAGGTAGGCCCGCGCCGCGACGCGAGCCGCCTCCGGATCTGGCTCAAGCACCGCCGGCATGCTCACCGCCAGCAGCGGTCGCGCCTCGCCTGCAACGGCGGTGTCCAGCACGCGGCGCACCCACGCCACCCGCTCCGGCGTGACGAGGTACGGAAAGGCGCCGTCGGC
>JBDTMU010000066.1:0-7337 GCA_039934115.1 Chloroflexota bacterium
CGATGTCGGCCGCCTGCAGGACCGGGTAGTCGAGCAGCCCCATGCTGTTCTCGACCCCCTCGTCGCGCTTCTCCTTGTAGGTGGGCGTCCGCTCCACCCAGCTCACCGGGACGACGGTGTTGAAGATCCAGGCCAGCTCGGCGTGCTCGGGAAGGTCCGACTGGCGGATCAGCGCGCAGCGCTCTGGATCGAGCCCCACCGCCAGCAGGTCGAGGACCATCTCGTGCGTGAGCTCGCGCATCTTCTGTCCGTCGTGGACGGTGGTCATGGCGTGGTAGTCGACGATCCCGTAGATCGCCTCGTACCGGTCCTGGAGCGCGACGTAGTTGGCCTGCGCGCCGAGGTAGTTGCCCAGATGCGAGGCCCCGGACGGCTGGATTCCGCTGAAGACACGCTCGCGTACGGTCGTCTCGGTCATCGGACGGCGAGTGTAGCGTGCACGCGCTGGGACAGACCCCAATCGGACGGTCGTTCGAGCTCAAGCGGCATAATGCGGGACATGACCGACGCAGCCGACTGGGCGGGAGCCGCCGATCCCGCCCGCTGGATGGGGAGGGCGGTCGAGTTCCACGCCGAGATCGCATCGACCAACGATCGCGCCAGGGCCGCCCTCTCCGAGCCCGGTGGCGAGGGGCTGGCGGTGGTGGCGGACCTGCAGACCGCCGGCCGCGGCCGCCGCGGCCGGACCTGGGTCTCGCCTGCCGGCGCGAATCTCCTGTTCAGCGTCGCATGGCGGCCGAGCATCGCGCCGCGGCTGGCCGGCCTCCTCGGCGGCTCGGCTGCGCTCGCGGTCCGGGACGCCTGCGCCTCGCTCGTGCCCGATGCGGGGCTCGCCATCCGCTGGCCCAATGACGTCGTCGAGCGCGACGGTCGCAAGGTAGCGGGCCTGCTGGTCGAGACGGCTCTCGAGAGCGGGGAGCTTGCCGAGGCGGTGATCGGGATCGGGATCAACGTCAACTGGCTGCTGAGCGAGATGCCGCCAGAGATCGGTGGCAGCGCGACCTCGCTGCAGGCGCTGCTGGGCGCGCCGATCGACCGGGTCCGGCTCCTCCGCAGAGTGCTCGACGCCCTCGACGCGGAGGTGCGGGCTCTCGAGCGCGGTGACACGCCCCTGCCACGCCTGCGAGCCAGCTCATGGCTGGACGGGCGGCAGGTTGAGGTCGACACCGGCACGGCCATCATCATCGGGCGGGCAGCCGGGATCGCCGACGACGGATCGCTTCTGCTCGACGCCGACGTCGGACGCCTGGCCCTCAGCGTCGGCGAGGTGGCGCGGGTGCACGAGGCGATTCCAGCCACGGTGGCGCAATGAGCGAACCGAGCCTTCGACCGGACCTCGCCCCGGCCCCTGACGGCGACCCCGATCACGCCGACGTCCTGGCGGCGCAGCACGACCGCGCCGCCTTCGACGTCCTCTACCGTCGCTACCTGGATCGCGTGTACGGCTACGCCTTCTATCAGCTGCGCGACCACCACGACGCCGAGGACGCAACGGAGCGCACGTTCCTTGCCGCCCTTCGCGCCCTGCCAGAGTTCCGCGAGGAGGGCGCGACCTTCCGAGCGTGGCTCTTCCGGATCGCCCACAACACGATCATCAACGCCCGGCGTAGCCGGTTCCGCCGCCGGACCGAGCCGCTCCCCGATGGCCTCGATCGCATTGCCCCGGATGCCGACCCTGCCGGGTTGGTTGTCGAGGCGGACGAGGCCCGTCGGGTCCTGCGGGCCGTTGCCGAGCTTCCCGAGGACCGTCGGCAGGTCGTCCTGCTGCGCTTCGTCGATGGGCTCAGCTCTCGCGAGATCGGGCAGGTGATGGACCGATCCGAGGGCGCCGTCAGGGTGCTCCTGCACCGCGCCCTGCGCGACCTGGCGGCTCGCCTGTAACGAAAGGCCCCCGGCGGTGTTGGCTAGGATGGGGAACGCCCGCACCGATCGAGGAGACCCAGCCTGCCAACCCGCACGCCCGCCGAACGCCTGGATGAGGCCGTCGATCGCCTTCTGACCGGACGCCATCCCGCCGTTGGGCCGGAACTGGCGCCGTTGGTGGACGTCGCCTCGGCCGTGCGCTCGGCGCTCGGCCCGCTTCCGACTGGATCGCGTTTCGAGGCGCGTCTCGCGTCGAGGCTGGCGGGCCACGGGTCGCTTGAGTACCTCGTCGCGGCCATCGGCGACGCGACCCGGCGCGAGCTGCGCCACCCGGGACGGATCCTGCTCACCGGCGCCGTCTCGTCAGCCGCGGTCGGGGTTGGGGTCACCGTCCTCGCCATGCGCCGCGGGGCACGTCGCCACGCCGCGGCCGGCCACCAGCCGGCGCATCGGTAGGCAAGCAGGATGCAGATCAAACTCCCCTTCTCCCGTCGGCGAGAGGTCACGCCCGATACCTGGACCGTGTGCCCGACATGCGAGTCGCAGATCTTCAATCGCCAGCTGGAGCGCAATTTGCGCGTGTGCCCCACCTGTGGGCACCACTTCCGGATGGGGATCGGGCAGCGCATCGAGCTGCTGCTGGACGACGGCAGCTTCGTCGAGCATGACGCCGGGCTGGAGTCGGGCGACCCCCTCGGCTTCCACGACCAGAAGCCATATGTGGGTCGCCTCGAGGCGGCGCAGATCAAGACCGGGCTGCGCGAGGCGGCGGTATGGGGGATCGGCACCATCGAGGGGCAGCGCGTCGCGATCGGGCTCTTCGACTTCCACTTCATGGGCGGCAGCATGGGCAGCGTGGTCGGCGAGAAGCTGGCTCGCTGCTTCGAGGCTGCGCTCGTCGAGCGGATACCCGCCATCGTGGTCAGCGCCTCCGGCGGGGCGCGCATGCAGGAGGGGACCTTCTCACTGCTGCAGCTCGCCAAGACGACCGCCCCGCTCGTGCGCCTCGATGCGGCCGGGATCCCGTTCATCAGCATCCTCACCGACCCAACTACCGGCGGCGTGCTGGCCAGCTTCGCGTCGCTGGGCGACGTGATCCTGGCCGAGCCAAAGGCTCTGATCGGGTTCGCCGGCGCGCGCGTGGCGAGCGGCACGGTGGGGGAGGAGCTGCCAGAGGGCTTCCAGAGCGCAGAGTCGCTGCTCGAGCATGGCTTCGTGGACGACATTGTGCCGCGCTCCGAGCTGCGTGCCGCCCTCTCCCGCCTGCTGCGCCTGCTGCCGGTGGCGGCCGCCGAAGACGGCCTGCAGACGAGCGGCGATACGCGAGGCTGGGGGCCGATCGGGGTGCTCTCGGGCATGGCAGAGCGCCTCGGCACGGCTGTCAGCGAGACGATCGGGATCGAAGTCGAACAGCCGCCCGCCGACGGATCGGGCCCCGCCCATCGTCGCGCCCGCGAGGACGAGCGATGAGCGAGATCGTGCTGAGCGCGGAGCCGCCGTCGGCCGAGGCGATCGAGTCGGCCTGGCGCCGCGTGCAGCTGGCCCGCCACCCGGAGCGGCCACGGACCCTGGACCTGATCGCACTCATCTTCGACGACTTCGCCGAGCTGCATGGCGACCGAAGCTTCCGCGACGACCCGGCGATCGTGGGCGGGCCTGCGCTGCTGGATGGTCGACCGGTGATGGTGATCGGTCATCAGAAGGGGAAGGACACCGAGTCCAACATCCTCCGGAACTTCGGTTCGCCCTACCCAGAGGGGTTCCGTAAGGCCCAGCGCCTGATGCGCCTGGCCGACAAGCTGGGGATCCCGCTCGTCACCTTCCTCGACACGGCCGGTGCCTTCCCTGGCCCCGCCGCGGAGGAGCGCGGCCAGGCTGAGGCGATCGCTTCGTCGATCAAGCTGATGACCGGCCTCCAGGTGCCGATCGTCGTGGTGATCATCGGGGAGGGCGGGTCCGGCGGCGCGCTCGCGATCGGTGTGGGTGATGAGGTCCTGGCGCTCGAGAATGCGACCTACTCCGTGATATCGCCCGAGGGCTGCGCGGCCATCCTGTGGCGCTCTCCCGAGGCCGCGCCCGCGGCCGCCGCCGCGATGCGCATGACCGCAGCCGACCAGCTCGAGCTGGGCGTGATCGACGGCGTGATTGACGAGCCCGACGAGGGCGCACACGCCGACCATGCGGGGACGGCCACCGTCGTGAAGCAGGCGATCCTCGGGGCGCTGGGCAGGATCACCAGGCTCGAAACCGAGGCTCTGCTGACGACCCGCTATGCTCGTCTGCGCGGGATCGGGCTCGTCCGGGAGACGGAGGTTGCCTCGCCGCAGCTGCCGCAGGAGCCATCCCTTCGCCGCCGGATCGGCCGCCTGCTGCGATTGCCCGGGGTGCCACGGCGGCCGCGCTGGAGCGAGATCTGGCCAAGCGGCGAGGACGCCGATACCAACGAGGAGGGTGCATGACCGACGCAGACGATCCGCTCGACCAGATCAAGCGAGCCGCCGCCGATCTGATCCCGCAGCTGACCGAGCGCCTGGAGAAGCATGGCCTTGGCGAGATCGAGGTCCGCCAGGGCGACCTGCGCGTCCGCGTTGCACGTGCCATTGCCCAGCCTCAGGCACCAGCTCCCGGCCGTGCCGCGCCCGCGAAGGGCGCGCTGCCGATTGACCGGGTCGGCGTCGTCCCCAGCGACCCACCGGCTCAAGGCGTGACGTCGCCAGCGGTCGGCTTCTTCGTCTACGCCGATGGGCTGGGGCCCGGGCTCCCGGTCGACAAGGGGGATGAGCTGGGCCATGTGGAGATGCTCGGCGTCCGGCACGATGTCCGCGCCCCGCGCCGCGGCCTCGTCCGCAGCCTCGTCACCGAGACGGGAGAAGCGGTCGAGTACGGGCAGCTCCTGATCGAGATGGAAGCGGCCGAGTGACCGTCGCGCTCCTCTTTTCGCCGCAGGGGTCACAGTCCGTCGGGATGGGACGGGAGCTGGCGGCCCTCTCCCCGGCCGCCGCGGCGGTCTTCCGGGAGGCTGACGAGGCGCTCGGCTGGAGGGTGTCGACCCTCGCTTGGGCCGGCCCGGAGGACGAGCTGAACGACACGAGGCAGACCCAGCCATGCCTGGTGACGACCTCGATCGCGTGCCTGCGCGCCCTCGAAGAAGAGCTGCAGGGCATGGATGAGACGCTGTCGCCGGCGTTCGTCGCCGGACATTCGGTCGGCGAGTACGCGGCGCTGGTCGCAGCCGGCGCACTCTCAGTTTCCGACGCAGTGCGCCTGGTGGCCCGACGCGGCGAGCTGATGGCGGATGCAGGCGTGAATGGCGGCATGGTCGCGGTGATCGGCCTCGATCGCGAGGCGGTTGCGGCGGTCGTCTCGAGTCTGGGCCTGGGCGACGACCTGGTCGTCGCAAACGACAATGCGCCGGGCCAGGTGGTGATCAGCGGCACGCCGGACGCGCTCGCCGCGGCGAGCGCACCCTTGCGTGCGGTTGGCGCCCGGCGGTCGATTCCGCTCAACGTGTCGGGGCCGTTCCATTCTCCGCACATGGCGGGCATCGGCGCCGAGCTGGCACGCGCCCTGGCGACGGCGGATTGGCGAGATGCCGAGCCAGCCGTGGTCAGCAACGTGACCGCCGAGCCGGTGCGCGACGCCGCTGAGATCCGGGACCTCCTCGCCCGCCAGGTGCACTCTCCGGTCGAGTGGGTCAGGTCGGTGCGACGCATGGCAGCTGAAGGCGTCGACACGTTCGTGGAGTGCGGCCCGGACAATGCCCTGACCGGCATGGTGCGTCGGATCGTGCCCGCGGCGCGCACGCTGAACGTCTTCGACCCGACCAGCCTGGCGGCGTCGGCGGATGCACTGACCGGGGCCGCGGTACGGGTGCCGGCCTGATGTTCGGCAAGATCATGATCGCCAACCGCGGCGAGATCGCCGTGCGCATCCTGCGCGCCTGCCGCGACCTGGGCGTGCCGGCCGTGGTCGCCTTCAGCGAGGCGGACCGCGACACGCTGGCCGTGCGGATGGCGGAAGAAGCGATCTGCATCGGTCCTGCCGAAGCCCGAAAGAGCTACCTCAACCAGCCAGCCGTCGTCTCCGCCGCGCTGATCGCCGGGTGCGACGCCGTCCACCCCGGCTACGGGTTCCTCTCCGAGGATGCCGGCTTCGCGGAGGTATGCGCGGCCCACGACCTGCACTTCATCGGCCCTCGAGCGGACGTGCTCGAGAAGTTCGGCAGCAAATATGCGGTGCGGCGCATGCTCGCTGCCAACGGGCTCCCCACCGTGCCGGGCAGCACCGGGATCCTGAGCGACCTGCGCGATGCGCTCGATCAGGCATCCACCGCCGGCTACCCGGTCCTGCTCAAGCCGTCGGCCGGCGGCGGGGGCCGGGGCATGCGACTGGTGCGCTCACCGCGCGAGATGGAGACGTCGCTGCCGCTGGCGCGGTCGGAGGCGCAGGCGGCCTTCGGCGACGACTCGGTCTATTTCGAGAAGTGGATCGAGGAGAGTCGGCACGTCGAGGTCCAGGTGCTGATCGACCAGCATGGCAACGGGATTCACGTGGGGGAGCGCGATTGCAGCGTGCAGCGGCGTCATCAGAAGATCATCGAGGAAGCGCCCTCGCCGGCCATGAGCGACGACACGAGGGAGCGGCTGCGTGACCTCGCCATCCGCTCGGTGCTGGCGGCAGGCTACGAGAGCGCGGGCACGCTCGAGTTCCTGCTGGATGGCGACGGCAACTTCTTCTTCATCGAGATCAACTGCCGCATCCAGGTCGAGCATCCGATCACCGAGATGCTGACCGGGATCGACCTCATCACCGAGCAGATCCGGCTGGCGTCGGGCGAGAAGCTCGCGCTGCGCCAGGAGCAGGTCCAACTCCGCGGCCATGCCATCGAGTTCCGGATCAACGCCGAGGACCCTGGCGACAACTTCGCGCCGCAGACGGGGACGGTCGAGGAGCTTCAGCTCCCAGGCGGCCCCGGGGTCCGCGTCGATACCCACCTCTACACGGGATACGAGGTCCCGCCCTATTACGACTCGCTGCTGGCCAAGCTGATCGTGTGGGGCGAGACCCGCGAGATCGCGCTCGCCCGCTCGCGTCGCGCCCTTGCCGAGTTCCAGGTGACAGGGATCAAGACGAACCTTCCCTTCCATCGTGGGATCATCGACAACACGGCCTTTCTGGAGGGCGCGGTGAGCACCAACCTGCTCGACCGAGTCGGCCCGGCCGCCTTCGTGGCGGGCAGCGCATGACAGCAATGGAGGACGAGGCGCCGATGAGCGACGACGCCGCCGCGACCGGAACAGCGATCGACCTCGCGCTGCCGCTTGAGGCCGCCGACATCATGCGCATCATCCCGCACCGCTATCCGTTCCTCCTCATCGACCGCGTGGTCGAGTTGGAGCCCGGCAAGCGCGTCGTGGCCATGAAGAACGTGACCGCCAACGAGCCGCAGTTCACTGGCCATTTCCCAGAGCGGC
>JBDTMU010000067.1:0-7327 GCA_039934115.1 Chloroflexota bacterium
AGGTCATCGCCTCGTAGGCGTCGGCCACGCCCAGGATGCGGGCGCCCAGCGGGATATCGAGCGCCTCCACGCCGGCGGGATAGCCGGAGCCGTTGAACCATTCGTGGTGGGTCAGGATCAGCGGAGCCTCCTTCACCAGTTGCCGCGCCGGCGCGACGATCTCCGCACCGATCGTCGGGTGCTGGTTCATCAGGGTCCGCTCCTCCCTGTCGAGCGGGCCCTCCTTCAGCAGGATGTTGTCCCGGACCCCGATCTTGCCCACGTCATGCAACAGCCCAGCCCATTTGATCGTTTCGATATCCGTCTCGGGCAGCCCCATCACCCGGCACATGGCCTCCGCTATGCGGCTCACCCGGTTGGAGTGACCCCGCGTGTACTTGTCCCGCGCGTCCACCGCGTTGGCGAGGGCGCCGATCGTCTGCTCGAACAGCTCCCGAGTCTCGACGTAGCGGTGGTAGGCCAACCTCGTGGTGAAGAGCGGGACCACAAAGAGGGCCGTCGCCCACCAGCCCACCCCGTCCGGCAGCGTGAAGATCTGGGCCATTAACCAGCCAAGAGGGACTAATCCAATGAGATTTGGGGCGATCGCTCCGATGTCCTTCGCCCAGACCGTCCGCGCCGGTACCCCTGTCCGGAGACTGATGACCGTCACTGCGAGAGCGGCGCTAACGAGGTAATAGACGACTCCGGCGCCGAGAAGGCCTACAAAGGCCGCGATAGCCCCTACAGCGTCACGTGAGTCCCCTACCGCTAGCAGCGTCGCGTCGAACACAAGGCCGGCCGCAACGGCCGCGAGGAGGAGGGCAGCGTGGTTGAAGAGCGTCCCATACCAGACAACTTGGCCGCGGATCTCTCGCGACTCGGTCGTACCGATCAGCGCGACGATGCCTGCGGCGACCGGTCCGCCAAGTACGACGCTAGCGATGATCGGCGCGAAGCTGACC
The DNA here is from genome assembly GCA_039934115.1 of Chloroflexota bacterium. Classification (GTDB taxonomy): domain Bacteria; phylum Chloroflexota; class Limnocylindria; order QHBO01; family QHBO01; genus CF-167. The sequence continues at coordinate 945 of JBDTMU010000067.1, forward strand.
GATGCAAAGGTGCCTTGGGGAAGGCGAACCGGTAGCGCACTGGCCACGAGCGTCAAGCCGATCCAATAGGCGATACCCAGTGGCCCCTCGATCGCGCCACGCAGAGGGAATAGCACCGTAGCCGCCGCGAAGCTTGCGCTCGCGGCGGCTACGGTTACGACGATTAGTAGTCGGACGCTACCTGACACCGGACGCCTTCACCCTCTTGCGAGGACGGGGTCCGGAGTCTAGCACGCGCCCCCCTACCAACCCTTAACGGACGCTCCTCCCGCAATGGCGAAAAGGAGTAGGGCCGTCAAAGCCGGCAGGACGGCAGCCACATACTTAACGATCCTGTGCATGCTGCCGCTCCTATCCTGGCTAGAAGCCCTTAACCGATTCTCGGTACATCAGAAGGTGCCCTCTTCTGCAGCAAATCGAAAACAACCGACTATCCCTACGGGACGGTCGGTTGCACTACTAGCTCCCCATCATCCTAAGTGCCCACATTCAGATGACGGATCGAAGCTCCCTTGGATTCGGTTGCCGGTAGTACCTAAGTACTATCGGACGGGAGGACTGTAGAGCGGCAATAGACCACTGTCAAGGGGAATCCACAATTACTTGACTCGCTGTGCTTTGGTCAAGTCCCGCCCCGATGGCATGATATTCCGAGAAATTCGTTTCCGGCAACTCACCCAGGTCGTTCTGTAGGCGAGTCAGAAATCGGCGGATCGCCGATCTAGCAGCTTCATTTCGACCCATGGCTTGGAGACAGCGCGCCATCCCGAGGTGCGCCTGTTCATCGTAGGGGTCAAGCTCCGCCAATTTCGTTGCCGCGCGTAAGCCAAGATCGGGGTAGGCCGGGAGCCACGGGTCCTCGGTGAATCGCATCAGAACCTGACGCACCTCGGCGTGAACAGCCATCCGAAACGAAGCGGCCCAATCCTCGTAGACGAGTTCGGCCAAAAACTCACCCTCGACGAGGTCGACGAGAGCGTTACCCACTGCCCGAACGTCAGCCGACTCCCCGCTCTCGAACGCGCGTGCCAGAAGTCGGAATTCCTGGAGATCGGTAATGACCAATGCTGGGTCCAAGGCCACGGTGTCAGTCGTCGAGACTAGGTAGGGCGGTGACTCTCCGTCGCGGTACCGCGGATCAAACACGCGCCTTAGCTGATACACGCTCTGGTTGAGGCTGTTGACCGCGTCTTCTACCTCCGCGTTTGGCCAGATGGCCTCGATCACCTGATCTCGGGAAGGCGGATTATCCACACGCGCGAGTAGGTACCCGAGGAGCGTACGCTGTCGCGGTCGTCGGATGGCAATGACCGACGCATCCGTCCCTCCTGGCCGGACGCGGATGCTTCCGAAACCGCTCACGCGGACCTGCGCCGCGGCAACACGGATCATGCGAGCCCTCACTTCCTCAACATCGCGCCCGCCAACCTTCTTCAACTCCTCGATCGTTTCAACGTTAGGTTGCGACGCCAGCGCATCGAGGAGCTGCAGCCTAACTTCGCGACTCGCAACTGAAATGGCCGTTACGACTGAGTGCCGCCATGTGTCGGGATCGACGTCCAGGAGCGTGCAGAGGACCTCGGCGTCTCGCCGGTCACTTACCATTTCGCTGGTCATTGCGGTAAATGGTCGGACGAACAGCCGTAAATACCAAGCTTGATTGGCGGCAACCACGGCTCTGAGTGTGTCCAACGCCTTCGCTTTGGCGCCGGATACCGGGTGCTCTATTGCCGCCAGCGCCAACAACATTCGTCTCTTTACCGTTTCAAAATGCTGCCCTTTCATGTCCCACTTTTCGACGATTGGCCACGCGCCCGCGCACGTCCCGTCGCATGAGCCGATGGAGTGCCTTAGTGCGACGATGGCGGTTGCGACCTCAGCCTCATAGCGGGGGTCGTCGGCCTCGTTGTCCAAATGACCGATTAGGTCCAGTGTCCGCGGCATTGATTGCCGCTCCACGATGAAGCAATCAGCCAATGCCAGATAGACGGCAGTCCGATTAGATCCCAGTTCTGGAAGGGCGCTTGCGATGGACTCGACGATTGAGAGGGCATCTTGGACCCGCCCTTGGTGCAATCGGACAGAGGCTTGCCCTAGCTGCGCCTCGGCGGATGCGCGGCGCCAGGGACTGGTGCTGACGATCCCTCGAGCAGCCGCTCGCTCGGCACGTTCAACCTCTCGTCGAGCTAGCAGGGTCTCGACGAGATCCATATTGTCGGCATAAGGGTTGCTCGGCTCCAATTGCCAAAAGCGTGTCGCCCGCTCGAGGCTTGATAGGCTCTCGTCGAGTCGACCTAGGCTTCGATACATGACACCCAAGTTGTGATGGGCGATCGCCTCGTAATGTTCTAGGCCGAGGCTCGACGCCCGAACCGCCAAGCGCTGCAAGGCAGTGACGACCGCGTCGACCGATCCAGTCCGGTACGTCTTCGTCACAGCAAGGTTGCCCTCGAGTCTCAGGCGTAGCACAGCTGCCGACTCAGGGGCTAGCGCCATGCCTTCGACAGCAGCGACCTCGGCAAGCCGAACCGAACCAAGCGCTTGGTGGATCGAGCTCGTCTTAAGACATGCGAGGGCTTCCATCCGTGGATCGCCCTTCTTGGCGAAGAATGACCGCGCGCGGCTCAGGGCGACGAGGGCGTTGTCCCAGTCGCCTCGGATCCCGCAGGCCTCGCCGTAGAGAAGTGAGAGCCGGGCGTTGTCGCGGATAGCCTTGGCGGGGAGCTGCTGCAGCCATTCGTCGACGAGACCAAGGCGACCCTCTGAGACGACGTCCTCGCCGTATCGGGCGATGAGTCGTGCGGCCTGCGGCGTCAACCCGGCCTTCAGGTAGTGGTGAATCGCCTGCGGCCACTGTTCATGCGTCTCGAAATAGGAGGCGGCGTGAATGTGAAGGCCCGTGACTTCACCGTCGGAGCGTTCGGAGATGAGGCGACGCTCCAGGAAATCTCTGAAGAGCCCGTGGTAGCGATAGCGGGCCTCGGCCGCATCGAGCCGGTTCGTGAAGAGCCCGCGCTGCTCCAGGTCGGAGAGGATGCCGGCACCGTCGTGGACGCCGGCGAGCCGTTCCGCAAGCTCGGCGTTGATCTGCTGCAGGATCGACGTTGACAGCAGGAAATTCCGGACCTGCTCACTCTGCTGGTCAAGCACCTCTTCCGCGAGGAAGGCGAAGAGGTCGCTGTCCGTCGTGGCGGTGATCGAGTTGATGAAGGCACGCCGCTCATCCGGCGTCTTCCTCTCTCGGAGAGACACCTCGACCAGCTGCAGGCTGGCCGCCCAGCCTTCGGTTCTGCGCTCGAGCTCGACCAGCTCGGTCGGATCGAGGGGATCGTTATAGATGTCGCGGAAGAGGTCGTCGATCTCGCGATCCGTGAAGCGAAGCGCATCGGTCTGGATGCCGGCGTAGCCACCGTGGGTCTTGAATCGCGCGAATTGCAGCTGTGGCCGGGCTCGTGAGAGGAAGATGAAGCGGCAGGTCGGTGGAGCATCGCGCAGGATCTGGTTCCAGAGCCCACGCACTTCCGTCACCGATGAGACCGCCTGCCAGTCGTCGATGATGAAGGTGCACGGCTCCGTAAGCCGCTCGTACATCTCGGCCAGGAGATAGGCCGCCACGCCGGGCCGCGACGAGCCCGGTCCGCCGAGCTGCTGCAGCATGGAGTGCGCCCGATGACCGAACCCGGAATGTCGCTGGCTGATGGCCTCGATCAGGTAGCTGATGTGCAGCGACCAGTCGCGGTCGTTGCGGTCGAGCTTGTACCAGTAGATCGGGAAGTCGACCTCGCGCTCCCACTGCCAGAGGAGTGTGGTCTTGCCATAGCCCGCGTCCGCGGCGACGACGATCGCGCGGCAGTTTGCGTTCTCGCTGAGCCACGCGAGGAGTCGAGGGCGTCGCAAGGTTGGGGTCACGTAATGCGGCGGCGTGACCTTGTTGTGGATCAGCGGGTAGACGTACTGGATGTCCGACATCGCGTCGGCGGCTCCGATTTCGGCGTGTGGACGAGCACGGACCCCGGCGGACGCGCCCCCCGCGACCTCGGCCGTTTTCGGCGAGGGTACTCGGGGTCAATTATCAGCGCATTACTGGCCGATGGTCTAGAGTCGGGTTCTAGATGCGCGCCTTCATCGGGCTAGGGGGTAACCAGCCGGGCACGGGCGCGGCACTGGTCAGCGCCGCCGCCGAGCTGGGGATGATCGGCCAGGTCATCCGGGCCTCGAGCCTGTACCAGTCGGCAGCGCGAGACCTCTTCGACCAGCCCGATTTCACCAATGCGGCCGTCGAGCTGCAGACCGAGCTGGAGCCGGTCGACCTCCTCTTCGCGCTCAAGCGCCTGGAGGTGACCCTGGGGCGAGACCCGCAGGGGATCCGCTTCGGGCCGCGTCTGATCGACCTGGACATCCTCTCCTTCGACGGCCATTGCGTCGAGGATGCCGAGCTCGAGCTGATCGTCCCGCACCCGCGCCTGGTGGAGCGGCGCTTTGCGCTCGAGCCGCTGGCGGAGCTGGATCCTGGGCTGCGCCCCTGGCGCGGCTGCGCGGACCTGCGCGTGGACGTGACGGTGGCGGATCTGCTGCCGAGCGTCGCCGACCAGGAGGTGCGGCTGGTCGGCGGGCCGGATTGGGCCGACCGCTGACCTAGAGGCGCACCCGGGGTGGCTGCTTGGCGTCCCACATGTGGACGGTGTCGATGAATCGCACGATCCCGCGCGAGTGGCTCATCAGCAGCGAGTGGGTTCGCGCACCGCCGCCGAAGAAGCGGACGCCGCGCAGGAGCTCGCCATCGGTGACGCCGGTGGCGGCGAAGACGACGTTCTCGCCGGGGGCCAGGTCATCGGTCTTGTAGATGCGGTCGACGTCGTCCACATCCACGCCCATGATGCGCGCGCGTTCCTTCTCCTCGTCGGAGCGCCACCGGAACTGGGCCTGGATCTCGCCCCCCAGGCACTTGAGGGCAGCCGCGGTCAGCACCCCTTCCGGCGCACCGCCGGTCCCCATGACGGCGTGCACGCCGGTGCCGGAGACCGCCACCGAGATGCCGGCCGTCAGGTCGCCGTCCGAGATCAGCTTGATCCGCGCTCCGGTGGCCCGCACCTCCTCGATCAGGTCGGCGTGCCGCTCGCGATCCAGGATCACCACCGTGATGTCGAACGGGGCTCGGCCCAGCCGGTCGGCGATGGTTGCGATGGTGACCGCGACCGGGTCGTTGAGCGAGACGTTGCCCGCCACCTGGGGGCCGACCACCAGCTTGCGCAGGTAGGTGTCCGGGGCGTGCATCAGGCCGCCAGGCTCGGCAGCGGCGAGCACCACCGTGGCGTTCGGGGAGCCGGTGGCGACCAGGTTGGTCCCCTCCAATGGGTCGACCGCGATGTCCACGGCGGTTGCCGCGTCCGGGTTGCCGACCTGCTCACCGATGTACAGCATCGGGGCCAGGTCGCGCTCGCCCTCGCCGATGACGATCGTGCCGCTGATCTCCGCCTCTTCCATCGCGTTGCGCATCGCCTCGACGGCGGCGTGGTCGGCGCCCGTCCGGTCGCCGCGCCCCATCAGGCGAGCCGCGGCGATGGCGCCGGCCTCGGTGGCCGCAACCGCCTCGACGCCGATCAGCTTCTCCATGGGCGGATTATCGGGGGCCGGCCGCGGGAAGGCCAGCGCGGGTACCGCGAAGACCAGGCCTAGGCGAGGTAATCCGGGAACCGTGGCAGGGCGGCGATGTCGTCCGCCTCGTGCTGGATGACCACCCTCGCGCCGGTCGACCGGACTATGGCCTCCACCTTGTCCATCGAGGCCAAGGTCTGGGCGCGGTCCGTGTTGAAGGGCGGTACGCGGCGTTCGGCGCGACTCTCTGCCAAGTGCCACAGATCGCCGCTGAGGAGGATCGGTCCCGTATCGGCCAGGCGCACCAGGAGCACGGTGTGCCCGGGCGTGTGGCCCGGTGCCTGGATGATCTGCACCGAGCCGTCTCCGAAGACGTCGTGGTCGTCGGTGATCAGGACGGTGTCGGCGGACTCCAGCGCGCCGTAATCGTCCATCGACTGGGTGGCGCGCGACTCGTCGTCGAACATGGCCGCGCGCTCGTCGGGATTCACGATCCAGGTCGACCTGCCGAAGAGTCCCGCACTCCCGGAATGATCCCAGTGACCGTGCGAGATGGACAGGAAGCGAATGTCGGCAGGCGTGATGCCGAGCATCGCCAGCTGCGCGGCCACGCCTGGGCCTGGCGAGACGACATCCTCCAGGTCGGTCCGGGTCGGGGAGATTCCCCCCTCCCACATCAGGTCGCCGTCCGGGTGCCGGATCAGGAAGCACGGGGCCGGCAGGTCGACCCGGCGGCCGTCGTAGGCGCCGTCATCGGCCAGGTCGGATGTGTCGTATCCGAGGATCTG
>JBDTMU010000068.1:0-7293 GCA_039934115.1 Chloroflexota bacterium
TCGAGGTCGGGCACATCTCGAGCGGGATGCGCCGATCGCGGACATAGGCGGCCAGACGCCCTATCGCGATCCGCCCGTCGGGCTGGGTGACGATGTCGTCGACGATTCGCACCCCGTGCCCCAGGCGCTCTGCTCCGCAGAACTGGAGCGCCTCCCAGATGGATGGCAGCCCGAAGGCCTCGCCGGCGTGGATCGTGAAATGAAAGTTCTCATGGGCGATCAGCTGGAAGGCGTCGAGGTAGCGGGTGGGCGGGTAGCCCGCCTCCGGGCCGGCCACGTCGAAGCCAAGCACCCCGCGGTCCCGATGACGAACCGCCAGCTCCGCGATCTCGACCGAGCGCGCTGCCTGGCGCATCGCGCTGAGCAGCAGCCCCGCCACGATCGGCCGCCCGGTGGACGCGCGCCGCACCCCGGCCGCGGCCGCCTCCACGACCTCGTCCAGCGACATGCCCTTGAGCAGGTGCTGTTCCGGCGCGAAACGGACTTCGGCATACACGACCCCATCCGCCGCAAGGTCCTCGACCTCCTCCGCCGCCACGCGTTCGATCGCGGCCGCGGTCTGCATGACAGCCACCGTATGGTCGAACGCCTCCAGGTAGCGCACCAGCGACCGACCACCCTCCCCGGCGGCCGGCTTGAACCAGCCGGCCAGCTCAGCGGCATCGTGTGTCGGCAGCGCGGTGTAGCCGATCTCGTCGGCCAGCTCGATCAGGGTGGACGGCCGCAGCCCCCCGTCCAGGTGCTCGTGTAGCAGCACCTTGGGAGCGCGGCGGATGGTCGCATGGTCGAGGGCGATGGGTGCCACAGTGTCGGGCAGCCTAGCCCGCCCCCTGCGCGGCCACAAGCGGAAAGCCGCTACGCTTCCGGCCATGCCCGAACGCCCCCCGCTCATCGTCGCTGCCGCGACGCCGCTCGCCCCCGGGGGCGATGCGCTCGACGAGGCCGCGATCTGGCCGATGGTCAGCTTCCTGGAGGATCGCGGCGCCGACGGCGTCTTCGCCTGCGGCACCACCGGCGAGGGGATCCTGCTCAGCACCGAGGAACGGAAGCGGGTGGCGGTCGTTTTCCGCGCAGCCGTCCGCGGGCGGTTGATCGTGCACTGCGGAGCGCAGACGACCGCAGAGACGGTGATGCTGGCAGCCCACGCGGGTGAGATTGCCGCCGATGCGGTCGCCGTGATCCCGCCGCCCTACTTCCCGCTCGACGTCGATGCGCTGACGGCCCACCTGCTGGCCGCTGCCGGGGCCTGCTCGCCGCTCCCCTTCTACATCTACGCCTTCGCCGCCAGGAGTGGCTATCCGGTCCCCCTCGAGGTGGTGGCCCGCGTCCGCGACGGTGCCAGGAACCTGGCCGGGCTGAAGGTCAGCGAGTCCCCCTTCCTCAAGGTCGAGCCCTATCTCGACCTCGGGCTGCCGGTCTACGTGGGCTCCGAGCCGCTCATCCCGGCGGCCATGGCGCGCGGCGCGCTTGGCGCCGTGTCCGGGCTGGCTGCCGCCTTTCCAGAGGTCGTGCGTGACGCGCTCGACGCGCCCGACACGATCGCCGAGGCCCGGCTCCGCACCCTGCGCTCCGCCATGGAGACGCACCCCTTCATCGCCTCGGTGAAGCATGTCCTGCGGCGTCGAGGAGTCCCCATCAACCCTGACCTGCGCGCGCCACTGCGCGCCCTGACCGAGGCCGAGGGGGCCGCCCTCGACTCGGTGCTCGGCGAGCTGGAGCCCGCCGTCCCGCTCGACGAGGGCTAGCCCGACTCGCCGGCGTCACCGGCGACGGAGACCGGACTGCCGGTCGCGATCCCCGTCTCGCGGTGCAACGGTGCGGTGGCGGCGTCGTTCATCTCGAACCGACTCGGAGGGGCCGCTGCTGCCAGCCGCACGATCTCCTCAGGCGTGAGCTGGTAGCCGAAGCGGATTGCGGCCACGTTCTCGTCCTGGTAGCGACGCGGGAGCGATTCGCGGATCGCCGCGTCGTCGAAGTCGATCTCCGCAAGGCGCAGGAGCCGGCCCAGCGCGATCATGTTGCCGAACAGCTCCTTGCCGAAGTGCTCCGAGCCGAGCGAGGCGAAGGGGATCTGCTCGTCGCCGGGACGGCCGAGGCCGAGGTCCGTCACGACCTTGCGGCCGCTGATGCGCAGGTGCCCCTTGTCCGCCAGCTTGAGCATGATGTCCGCCTCTTCCACGACCGGGTTGGCGATCGGGACGTCATCGAAGATGACGAAGGCGTCGGACATGCTGCCCCGCACGCTCGAGTCGTAGTCGAACAGGACCGTCACCTGCTTCCCCATTCGGGCCAGCAGCGCGCCGAGGACCCCGGCGATGACGCGCACCCCCTGGCCACCCACGCCGTCAAGCGCGATCCGGGTCGTCAAGCGATCGACTCGGGGTCAATGCCGGCCTCGCGCAGCGCGTCTGCCAGGGTGATCTCTCCCTTTGCCACCCGCAGCTTCACGTCAGAGGGGAGGCGCTGCATCAGCGCCAGCTTGCGCTGGGCCTCCGCGCGCTTGGCCTCCTTCGTGTCCGCGGGAACCGAGGGAGGCGCCGCGTCGTGGGCGGTCTGCGGCGCGGCCGGCTGCGTGTCCGAGCCCAGTGTCCCGCCGATCAGGTTGCGTTCTTCGACCGCCGCCTCACCCTTCTGGGCATCGAGCTCAGTCGGCTGGTCCTCCGTGCGCGGGTCCTGACCGGTGGCGCTGATCTGCACGTCACCGGGAGCCACGGGGGCACCCGACGGCGCACTGGCGCCGGTTCGCAGCCACTCGGGGATCGGGATCCCGGCCTGCGTCAGCGCATCGGTGAGCTTCAGCTCCTTCATCGCCACGGCGAGCTTGACCTCGGCGGAGAGCTGCGCCATGACAGCAGCGCGCTCCTGGGACTCGGCCCTGCGTCGGGCCTTCTCATCGTCGGTGGCGGGCTGTCCGGCCGCGGTGGCGGGCTTCGCTGCCCCGGTGGCCCCCAACGCGCCCGGCGACTCTGTGGCGGACGCCATCGGTCCGGCCGGCTGCGCGGGCAGCGACTCCGGTCGTTCGGGGGTTGCGGTCGTGCCGGGGCTGTCGCCGTTGGTGACCGCCGCGTCATCGGTCCGGGGGGAGAGAATTCCGATCTCGAACGGGTTGAGGTGGACGGCGTCCTTGGCGGCGCGCTTGTAGGTCGTGCGGTAGAAGTTGAGCATGTCATTGGCGCTCGCAAAGCCGATGCGGCGACCGTTGTTCTCGATGCACTGGCTGGTGATGTCCACGAAGCTGAAGCCGGGGTGCTCGATCGCCTCGCGGATGACATTCCGCATGTGGAGCTGGTGGTAAACGGTCGTCTTGGCATACAGCGCGTTGGACGAGCTGCGCACCAAACCCTGGAGGTTGATGGGCGTATTCGGGTTGCCGGCGGGCGAGGAGAGGGTCTTGGTGCCGGTCGGGGTGGTCGGTCCGGTCTGCCCGCCGGTCAGCCCGTAGATCTCGTTGTTGTTGCACAGCACCGTCAGCGGCGCGTTGCGCCGAATGGCGTGGATCAGGTGGTTGCCGCCGATGCTGGCCGTGTCCCCGTCTCCGGCGACGACCACCACGTGCATCTCCGGGCGAACGGCCTTGATCGCCTCGGCCACCGGGAGGGTGCGGCCGTGGAGGGTGTAGACACTCTCGAACTTCATGTAGCTGCCCATGCGGCCGGTGCAGCCGATACCCGTGACCAGGATCGTGTTCGTCTCGTCCATCCCCATCTCGTCGAGAACCATGGCCAGCTCGATCATGATCGTGCCTATCCCGCAGCCCGGGCACCAGATGGTCGGGAAGAGCTCGACCTTGAGTTGCCGCTTGAAGCCGAGCTCGGCGAAGGGCGCCTCAGGCATCAGCCGATCCCCAGCGGCGAACGCTCGACGTGCTCGTTCGGAGCGGGCGGGATCGGTGGCTCCGGGGGACCACCGCCCAGCACGCGATGGAGCCCGTCGCGCACTGCCTCGAGGCTGATCCGCCCGCCGAGCAGCGGGACGCGCTTGACCTCGCGACGCAGCGTCAGCTCGACCATGTCGGCGTACTGCCCGTCGTTGGCCTCGATGCACACGATCTGCTCGTAGCGGTCCGCGATGGCGCGCAGCTCGTCGGTCAGCATCGGGTGAATGCGGATCGGGCGGAAGAGGGCGTAGTCGGTGGAGAGCGGCGAGGCGACGCGGCTGACAATCCCGTAGCACACGATCAGGACCTTCGCGTCGACGTTCCAGCCATGCTCGTAGAGCGCGTACCGCTGGGCCACCTCGGTGTGCCGATGCTTGGCGTCGTAGTACTGGCGCAGGTATTCATCGGCGTCGGCGGTGGCCGGCTCGCCGGCGTTCGGGCCCTGCTCATACATGATCACGCCGGCAAAGAAGCGCGGCTTGCCCGGCTCATGCTTGCCCAGCGGGACGAGGCTGCGAGGCACGATCTCGATGCCGGCGGCCACCTCGTCCAGGTCGACCACCTCGTTCAGATGCGCCACGAAGGTGTCCGACAGGATGACCACCGGCGAGAGCGACTCCTCGGCGGCGTTGAAGGCCTGCACCGTCACCCGGAACGCCTCCTCTACGCCGTTCGGATAGAAGGCCAGCGGCGTGTAGTCGCCGGTGCTCCCGTAGCGGACCTGCATGATGTCGCCCTGGCCGGGCATGGTCGGCATCCCGGTCGCTGGGCCGACGCGCTGAACGTCGACGAAGACGCACGGCACCCCCACCTTCTGGGCGTAGCCGACCGCCTCCTGCATCAGGCTGAAGCCAGGCCCGCTGGTGGCCGTGAACGACTTCGCACCCGCCAGGCTGGCGCCGATGATGGCGTTGGCACTGGCGATCTCGTCCTCCGCCTGGAGGAAGTGGAATTCCGGATGCTCGGCCGTCCAGCCGGAGGCGACGTTCAGGATCTCGGTCGACGGCGAGATGGGGTAGCCCGCGTAGTAGCTGGCTCCCGCGGCGATGGCTCCGCGGAAGACGGCCTCGTTGCCCTGGGTCAGCTTCCGCATCGGCCCAGGAAGGCTGTCGTCTGCATGCCGGGCAACGCGATTCGTGCCAAATTCACGCGTGGCGGGCGCGAAGCCATGGGAGCAGGCCGCGATCGTGCCAAATGTGCGGCAACGTGTGAATGTGGCACGTCAAACGGTCTCCGTGGTCACATGGTGTGAATCTGGCACACGCGAGGGCCGATCGCCCGTCTCACGGTCATGCGATGTGAATGTGGCAAAGAGCTGACAACGAGACCGGGCGATCACGTGCCCTTCTCCCGTGCCGCGTGCGCCGCGACGGCCTCGGGCAGCATCTCGATGGCGAGGTCCGGGCAGTAGCGTTCGCAGAGGCCGCAGAGGATGCAGTCCTGCTCCTCGATGATCGCATCGTTGCGCAGGACGAGCGTGTTCTTGGGGCAGATCTCGACGCAGATGTCGCATCGCTTGCAGAAGACCGGGTTCCAGCTGATATTCGAATAGTCGACCCACCGGATCCCGTCCTTGTGGTCGTCGGAGATCCCCGAGCCGAAGCCGATCGGGTCCGATGCACCTTGGCGAGTCATGGGAGGGCGATTCTACGCGGGTCGGGCGCTAGTAAGCGACTTCCGAAGTCTTCCAGACTCGCTCGAGGACGTAGTGGCCGTCGCCCTCCGGGTCGGTGAGGGTCGGGCGGGCGTTGAGGATCATGACGTAGGGGCGGAGCCGCACGTTCACGAGGGTCGTGCCACGGAAGGTCATGTCGAGGATGATGCCCTCCTGTGTCTGCTGCCACCACGGCTGGCCGTACATATAGTTCCCCGGGCCGGCGTCGATCAGGCTCACGCCGTTCGCTTGCTGGCGAAGGAAGATACCGCCGGCGATGTGCAGTCCGCCGCCGATGATCTGGTCGCAGCCGGCCTCGTCCATCCAGCCGACAGCCGCCAGCTGCGACGCCCACAGGTCGGGGTGGTACTCGTCACCGCCCCACCACTGCGGGTCGCAGACGACCAGGTCGGCCCCGGCGGCACGCGCGCGTCCCACGGCGGCGTCGACGTTCGCCTGCTCGAGCCACGCGACGCCCGGCGTGGTCGGGCCGGCATGGGCGGGGCCGGTCACCTCGTTCCACGACACGAACGCGACCTTCAGCCCGGCCACCTCGACGTACGCCGGCTCGAGGGCCTGGTCGAGGTTCATGCCGAGACCCGTGTGCGGGAGGCCGTGCTCGTCGAGGATCTCGAGCGTCGAGCGGATGCCGGTGACGCCACGATCGCTCTGGTGGTCGGCGGCGAGATACACGGCATCGATGCCGAGGAAGTTCTCCCACCTGGTGAGCACCGCCTCGGGCACGGCCAGGCTCGGCGGGCCGGTCTGGTTCGGCACCCAGGTCTCGTTGCGGAGGATCGGGCATTTGTGGTCGGCGAGGGCGACGTCAGATCGCTTGCTGATGCTGGCGGTCAGCCCGTCATTGCCAGCCTCGACCGCCTTGACGATCGGGAATTTCGAGATGCCGGCCGGCGGGTTCGGGTTGAGGAACGGCTCGCCCGTGTACGTCGCCGTCCCGCCGTTGAACGGCCAGTCCCAGCCCTTGCCAAGCGTGACGGCCTGGTACGCGGCCACGCGATCCGCACACAGGCTCCCGATCGAGGTCAGGGTCCAGACCTGCGAGGCGTCGTAGGCGGTCCAGGCCGGGTCGAGCGCGCCAGGACCATCGGCCGGCGCCGAGCCATTGACCGCGTAGGGCAGCGCACGGGACTCCGGGTCGCCGAACAGGTCCGGCCCGAAGAGCCCGAACGGCCCCTCGCCCGCGATCGAGAGGACCTTCGTTGCCGGCTCCACGAGGCCGGGGGGCAGGAGCGCCACGAGCGTCTGATCGGCGCGGACGTCTGCGGCAATCTGGTCTGCGGCCACGCAGGGCGCGGTCAGTGTGACGTCCGGCTGGTTCACTGTTACACCGCAGGGCACCACGAGCTGGCCCTCGCTGGCGAGCGTTGCAAGCTCGTCGAGCGTGATCGTCGCCCTGAGATTCGTGAGGCCGGTGACGACGGCCAGCGGGAAGGCAACATCGGGGATGGGGGTGGCCGTCGGAGACGGCGACGGCGTCGGGGTGGCGCTGGGGGACGGCACGAGACTGGGGCTCGGACTCGCGCATCCGACGAGCAGGGTCACGACCGCGACGCCGGTGACTCCTCGGAGCGTCGCCAGGGGGTTCACGGCGTTATCGTAGCCACCGGTAGGGAGCCACATACTCGACCGCCTGGGCTAACGAGCCTCGGACTCCGCGTCGCGTGGGCGTCCGCTGACCATCGCCACCACCGCGCCGATGATCAGGCCCGCGGCGAGCAGCGAGCGCGGGGTGAGCGTCTCG
>JBDTMU010000069.1:0-7162 GCA_039934115.1 Chloroflexota bacterium
ATCCGCGTCGTTCGGCTGCCAGTGCATCGTGCCTTCAGCGGCTTCGCTGGACACATGGCCGAGTACGTGGCCTTCGCCGGAATCGCCGCGGTCCGCCTGGCTGGTGAGCATCGGCGACGCGGCTACCGGCTGGTGCAGGTCGCAACGCTCCCCGATTTCCTGGCATTCGCCGCCACTCCCCTCAAGCTCGGCGGCGTGCCGCTGCTGCTCGATCTGCACGAGGACATGCCGGAATTCTTTCGAGACCGGTTTGGGCATCCCGCACTCCAGCCGCTGCTGCCAGCGGTCATCGGCGCGGCGAAGGCCTCCGCCTGGGTGGCCGACGAGATCATCACCGTCCACGAGCCGCTGCGAGCGCTGTCGATCGCCCGCGGCGTACCGCCTGACAAGATCACGGTGGTCATGAACAGCGCCGATGGCGACCTCTTTGACGCCACCCGCCACCCGCGCCGCCCATTCATGGAGGACGGGGAGCTGCGCCTGATCCACCACTCCAACCTGCAGCGGATCTACGGGCTCGAGGTCCTCATCGAGGCTGTTGCGCGCATCGGCACGGAGCTCCCGATGCGGGTCGATGTCTACGGTGACGGGCCATACCGAACGCACCTCGAGGCCGCAGTGGCGCGCACGGGCACGCGCGACCGTGTCCATCTCAACGGGCCTGTCCCGATCGATGAGCTGCCGGCCCTCATCGCAGCCGCTGACGTCGGGGTCATCCCGTCGCTGCCGGAGCCGTACATGCACTATTCGCTGTCGACCAAGCTGCTCGAGTACGCCACCATGGGGATCCCGATCGTGGCGAGCGACCTGCGGACGTTTCGCACCCATTTCACCGACGCCGCGATCCGGTACGTTCCCGGTGACGACCCGGAAGCGCTGGCCGGCGCCCTCCGATCGCTTGCTGCCGACCCGGTGGGCACGGCCCGCCTCGGCGCGGAGGCGCGTCGGCAGGCGGCTCAATACGCGTGGGCCTCCCAGGCGCAGCGCTACCTCGCGATCGTCGAGAAGCTCCTGGCACGCTAGCATCTGGGCGTCGGGGCGTAGCGCAGCCTGGTAGCGCACCTGCTTTGGGAGCAGGAGGTCGCCCGTTCGAATCGGGCCGCCCCGACCAATCACACAACCTGGAGCAGACCGAAAATGATCACGGAGCCTGGCCTCGGGATCACTCGCGGCCGATCACTGACGGTCCCTGTGTCGCCAACTCCTGCCGGATACCGGTTTGCGAAGCGCACCCTGGATCTTGCAGGGTCCACCATCGGCCTGGTCCTGACGTCACCAGTTCTGGCCCTGGTGGCGCTCGCCGTCAAGCTCGAGTCGCCGGGACCCGTCCTGTTCCGACAGCAGCGGCTGGGCCTTGGAGGGCGCCCTTTCACCCTCTACAAGTTCCGCAGCATGCACCTCAGCGCCGAGCAGTCTCGCCATCGCGATCACGTTCGAGACCTGATCCGGGGTGAAGGCGTGCAGACGGAGTCCCCTCCGGCAGCCTGGGTTCCGATCCCTCTTGATCCCCGCGTGACGCGGCTCGGTGCCTTCCTGCGCAGGTCGCACCTGGACGAGCTGCCACAGCTGATCAACATCGCACGGGGCGACATGAGCCTGGTCGGTCCACGGCCACCGATCCCCTACGAGGTGGAGGTCTACGAGCCATGGCACCTGCGACGCCTGTCGGTGATCCCGGGGTTGACGGGACTGTGGCAGGCCACGGGCTGGGGCAGGCTCAGCTTCGACGAGGGCGTCGCCCTCGACCTCGCCTACATTGACCGCCGCTCGTTCTGGTTCGACGTGGGGCTCATCATGCGCACCCTCTGGCAGATTGCCGTCGGCCGCCAGTTCTAGGTCGGCTCAAGGTCCTGTGCAGGGGCGAGGTGAGACCCGATCCCCAACAGGAACCAGAAGAGGAAGGCCACGCTGTTCGCCTCGAGCAACATCGTCGTGAACGCGTTGATTGACAGGCCGATGACAGCTCCGCTGATGCCTGCCAGCGCAACGCGTCTCCCCAGGGCTGCGGTGCGGGCCGAGCGCACGATCGGGCGCAACGCTGCGCCGATCATCCCGAGGTAAGCCAGCAGCCCCAACAGGCCTGACTCCACCACGAGGTGCAGCCAGAAGTTATCGACGGTGCCCTGGCTCGGGTTGACGAAGAGCCGATCGGTCCCGTAGGTGGCATAGACGGGCGTCCCGAACAGATCGGCCGCGGCGCCCCCGTACCTGGCCGGGCCGACTCCAAGGAGCGGATGCTCCGCGATGATGGGCATGGCGTTGGCCACCAACGTGGTGCGCAGATCCTTGCCCGCGCCGACTGTTGCGACACGCCCGAAGGTCGAGCCCACCAGGTCGGGTCGTGCGTCGCATTCTGCGCAGAGCAGATCGCGCGGCATCACCAGCGCCACGACCAGGGCGACTGCCACGACCACGGAGCCCAGGCGCAGCGCGCGACGATCCAGGACCAGGGAGGCGACCCCGAAGCCACCAACCGCGCCCAACCATCCGCCACGGGAGAAGGAGAGCCAGAGGGCCAGTACCAGGAGGAACGCGCCGGCGAGGGCGATTCGTCGGCCGCGCGCTGTCCGCAGCCCAGTCGCGCCGAACAGGGCGAACGGAATCGAGGCCGAAAGGAATGCGGCGAACGCATTCGGATCGCCGAAGAAGCCCGCCAGCCGATAGACCTCTCCAAACCTTCCCTGCAGCGCCGACAGCCCGAAAAGGTGCGGAGACAGGATTGCCTGTGCGACAGCCACAACCGCGGCGGCGAGGACCAGGCCCACAAGGATGTTGATCGCCATCAGCGCCTGCCGAGGATCGAAGCGAACGACCCGCGCGAGCACAAACAGCGCGACGGCATCGACGGTGAAGCCGATCCCGGCCAGCGCATGGCCGGCCGGCACCGCATTGACGAGTGCCGAGATCCCGGCCAGCACCACGAAGACGAGTGTCAGGCGTACCGTCGGGTGATCGAACGCGGCACGCAGCGATGAGCGCAGTGCTGCTTGCGCAAGGAGTGCACCGCCGACCGCCGTCAGGAGGGCCTCCGACAGGAGATGCGCCAGGACTTCGGCATCGGGCGGGAGCAGGCCTGGCACGAGGTACCGATCGAGGATGGGGCTGAGGACGACACCCACCAGGACAGCTCGCGGCCAACGCAGGCTGGCGAGCGCTGCCTCGGCGACCAGGAGGCCTGCCGCCACGACGAAGATCGAGATGGCGAGGTGCGACCCCACGATTGCGACCAGCGCTGTGACGACCATGGCGACCAAGGTGGCGGTCGCCGCCACTGGCGCGGAGTGCTCGATCCTTGCGGGCACCGTCACGCGTCGACGCCCAATAGCTTGAGGATGTCGGCCGCCCGCATGTCCCACGAGTTGGCCGCTGCCGCCTGCCGCGCCGCGGCACCCCATTGATCCAGCTGCGCCGGCGCAGCCTGGGCGACGGCGGCGATCCCGTCCGCCAGTCCGTCCCGTGTGGCGGGTACCACGACGCCGCAGCCCGCTGCCTCGACGATCGCAGCTGTCTCGGTTGCGTCGGTCACGATCATCGGACGCCCGTAGCCGAGGTATTCGAGGACCTTGATCGGGACGGCCAGGTCGTTGTACGGCGTGCGCAGGCGCGGGGTGACCGTGGCCAGCACCCGCGGCAGGAGGCCAAGGATCTCCAGTTCGCCGCCGCGCACCAGCTCGAGCCACGTTGGATGCGGCTCGGGGGGCCCGTGGCCCTCGGGGGCGACGCAGATCAGCCGCAGATCGTGCACGCGCGCGCGCGCCAGCTTCATCGCGTCAAGGAGGAGCTCACCGCCGCCGGCCTCGTGGGCGAGGCTTCCGACGTACAGGATCTCGCGCGCAGCGACGTCGAGCGGAGGTACCTTGGGCAGCCTCGCGCCAGGTGGCAGGAGCGCAGCGGAGCGCGCCCGATCGCCGTCCCCCAGGACCGCGCGTGCCAGGCCGCGTGACGGGAAGGCGACCACCGACGAGAAGCGAGCGAGGGTGCGGAAGATCGGGAGGAAGGCCCCGCGCGAGATGCGGCGGCGGAGTGAGGTGATCGGGTAGTACTCGGGGAAGAGCTGGTATGCGTCCCGAACGTACGTCAGCACAGGGATCCCGAGACCGCGCGCCAGCGCCACGAACAGGAGGTCAGCTGGGCCTGGCAGGCTGCTCGAGCTCTCGACATAGACGCCGCTGAGCCGCCGCAGCCGGCCGCTGAGCGCGTAGCGCAGCATCTCCCAGGTCCGCGTCGTGCGCGTCCCCGAGACCAGATCGAGGGAGACCAGCTTCGACAACGATGCGCGCACCGCTTCGATACGGACCATGGGACCGGTGCGGTCGGAGTCGAGCCGATACATGGCCACGAGCAGGACCCGCGGCCGGCGCGCGTCCATCTACGGAGTGCTCGCCTTCGGCGGTCCATCGGAGGTCGTGCCGAGGTACCACCCATCCAGGTCCGGGCCGAAGAGGCGCTCCTCCTCGGCTCGCACATCGTCGCGTCTCGGGATCAGGAGGTAGTTGATCAGCGGCGCAACCGGCAGGTCGACGAAATCGGGCCAGGAGACGACCACCCGCTCGATGTCCGGACCGGTGACCAGGGGGAGGAGGCTGGCGAGGTCTCCCGCAAGAGATCGCGGGAAGTCGGTCTCCACGGTGCGACCGATCGCCGACAGGATCGCCGGCAGCTCGAAGAGGAGGTCCGCCTCCGCGATTTGGCGGCGCAGCTCGAGCAGGAGGGTCTGCTGCCGCTCGGCGCGCATGAAGTCGTTCTGCGTTTCACGGGTGCCATCGGGTAGCTCGATCCACCCCTTCCGGATGCGTGCGTAGGCCAGGGCGTGGACACCGTCATAGTGCTGGCAGCCGGCAGGCAGCTCGATCCCTGTTCCCTCCCACGTCGGGCCGCCATATTCGGGGTCGACCATCCTTCCGTCGAGGCAGAGCCTCACCCCGCCGAGGGCGTCGATCAGGTCGACGAACCCCTGCAGGTCAACCGTGGCGTAGTACTGGATGGGAATTCCGAGGTAGAGCCCGATCGCCCTTTCCAGCGTTCGCAGCCCGCAGGTGGTCGGCTGGTTCGCCAGGTCCGGGCACCAGCGTGACGGGTTCGCGCTCGCCTCCGTCGAGAGCGCGTTGATCTTCTCGGGATAGATCCCGTCGGGGTAGACGCTTCGATCCGGCAGGGGCAGGTAGCCGGTATCGCGTGGGACGGAGATCATGACCGCAGTTTTGGTCACCGGGTCGATGCTGACCACCAGGATCGTGTCGGTCAGCGCTTCCTCACGCCCGACCCCGGAATCGATGCCGAGCAGCAGAAAGTTGATTCGCGAGGTCCCGTCCCAGCGGTATTCCGGCTGGTTGAGCGGGCCAGGTCCAGGTCCCCCGGAGGCGCCGGGGACCTCGCCGGCGAAGACATCTGTCAGCGTGCTGTTCAGGCTGCCAAGCACCGACCCGGCCGCCACGTGCATGCCGACCGTCGTAGCGAGCAGGATTCCGATGAGGAGGATCGAGACGGTGCGCCGGGGCGTGCCTCGATCGAGGATCGGGGGCCGGGTGGCCAGCGCCGCATGCGCGATCGCGACCAGGCGCCACCCCATCAGCCCGATGTTGACGATCAGCGCCGCGGTCAGGAACCCAGCCGAGAAGATGTCGTTTCGGAGCCGATCGATCAGCAGGAGTCGCGCCAGCAGGACGGCGAGCACCAGCAATACCACCGGCGCGGCGAAGACGACCGCCAAGCGGCGGTCGTCTGCGTATGCCTGTCCGAGCCCGGGGAAGATGAACGAGAGGAAGGCTGCCAGGCCGGCGTTCCGTGGCTGCGGAGGCTGCGTCGTGGGCACCTCGAAGCGAACTGTGCATCGTATGGCGGGGCGACATCGTAGCAAGAACGCCACGGTACCTTGCGACTACGTGGTGCGCGGGCGCGACGGAAGGTCGTTCAGGTGTGGTTAGTACCTTTGCGTACACCTCGGGCGAGCCCCTAGACTAGCCAGCAGGCGGGCAGCGGCAATTGCAGGCGCTTCCAACGCCGGAAGCACCTGAGTGAGGAATGTGAAAACCGAGCTGATCTTCATCGTCGTCAGCGGCGCGCTGGCTGCGCTGGTCGGACTGGGGGCGCTCGTGGCGGTTCTCCGGGGATGGGGCGAGCGCACCTCCATCCTGGCCTCCGCGCCGACTGCGACCACCGACGATTCGCCGCCTGGAACGGCGCTGACGACCCCTTCGCACGATGCGGTCGTGCGCGTGGTGTGGTGGGTGGCGATCGCGGGGGTGCTGGTCGGAATCGGCATCTCCAACGCGTTTGCGACGAACCGCGCGGCCATCTATGCACTCGGCGGCGCCGCGGTGGTGATCGTCGTCGTCCTGCACGAGATGCTGCCTCGTCGGCTGCGGGGCCGCGCCTCAGTGGCCCTGGAAGTGGTCGCTGCGCTTGCCCTGGCCACCGGCCTGGTGTGGCTGACGGGGGGCGCCAACTCTCCCTTCATCTTCACGTTTGACCTTCTGGTTGTGGCTGCAGCGCTGACGATGGGGAGCCAGCTGGCGCTGCTGGTGACAGCCGCCGCTTCGCTGGCCTACGTTGGGCAGCTGCTGTTGGACATGCGCGTGCCCGCAACCAACGTCGATCTGCTCAGGGTCGCGATCAACCTCGGCTCGCTCTGGCTGCTCGCGTATCTGGCCGGCGTCTACGCCAGTTCCGAGCGCCGCGTGCGGGCGAGGGTCCTTGAGCTGTCACAGACCGATCCGCTGACCGGCCTCTTCAATCGGAGCCATCTCTTCCCGACCCTGGAGCAGGAGGTGCAGCGCACCCGCCGCAGTGGCCGCGGCTTCTGCGTGCTGATGCTCGACCTCGATGGGCTGAAGGCGATCAACGACTCGATGGGTCACCTGCGCGGCGACGATGTGCTGCGCGCGGTCGGGGGCGTCATTACCGGATCGATCCGGACGGTGGACTCAGCCTACCGCTATGGCGGTGACGAGTTCCTGATCCTCCTGCCGGAGACCGAATTCATCGGCGCCTACGTGGTCGCGGAGAAGATCCGGGAGGGGGTTGAGGAGATCGGCGAATCGCTGGCGACAGACCTCGCCGCGACGAGCGTGAGCATCGGCCTCGTCTCGCATCCCGAGGACGGGTCGTCGCCCGAGGAGCTGATGGTCGCCGCCGACCGGGCCATGTACCAGGCCAAGGCGCT
>JBDTMU010000070.1:0-7159 GCA_039934115.1 Chloroflexota bacterium
TGGCCGTGCCCTTGAGCGTGCCATTGAAGTGCTGTCGCGCGGCCTCGGCGAAGGTCTCGTAGGTGCCCTGGATGATCCCCTGGGTCGCGATGTAGATCCACGACCCGGCGGTCATCTGGCCGTACATCGTCAGGCCGGCGCGCTCCAGCTCGCGGAACTGCTCCCAGGTCGCCCAGTGCGGGACGAGCATGGCGTTCACGATCAGGACCCGCGGCGCCTCGGTCGTGGTGCGGAAGACGCCGACCGGCTTGCCGCTCTGGACGAGCAGCGTCTCGTCGTTCTCGAGCCGGCGCAGCTCGCGGACGATGGCGTCGAACGCCTCCCAGCTGCGGGCCGCCCGCCCGGTCCCGCCGTACACGATCAGGTGGTCGGGGTCCTCGGCGACATCGGGGTCGAGGTTGTTCATGAGCATCCGCAGCGCCGCTTCCTGGCCCCAGCCCTTGCATGAGAGCTCGGTGCCGCGCGGGGCGTGGACCGGGCGAGGTCCGGAGGCGGGTTTGGCGGTTGCGGTCATTGGCCGATGATAGGCCTCGGCTATCCGCGGGTCAGCCCCCGACCGGCTGCCAGACTGGTGCGGAATCTGATACGCCCGGAGGGCTGATGGTGACCCGGTCGCCGTTTGGCAGGAAGACGATCTGGATTCCCTGGGGGCCTGCATAGGCGAGGTGGCCGAGGTCCGGTGACCAGCTGGGACTGAAGGTCCATATGTCCCACCCGGCAGCCCCCTCGAATACGAGCTCGTCGCTACCGCCGGTCGGTGTCAGGCAGAGGCTGCCATCGCACGTCGAAGCGACCCACGCTCCGTCGGGTGATATCCGGGTCGGCGTGGCGTGCTCGGCGAATTGAGGATCCAGGCCCGAGTCCGCGAGCAGCTGGAGACCTGTGCCATCGGCGTTGACCACCCATGGCCGGGCGGAGAACTTCGTCTGGTCGGTGTCTCGCTGGCTGTCGAACACCATCATCAGCGTCCCACCGACGACCACCCAGCGGAGCGGAGCGTCCTGGGTTGGATGGGGAGCGAGCGTCATCGCGGAGCCGTCCAACCCAACAACGCCAACATCATTGCTCGAGTTGCTGGTGTTGAAGAACCCGTACGCGATGCGCGTGCCGTCCGGCGACCAGAGGATTCCGTGCCCACCATTGGTGGTCAGCTGCCCGAACATGCCGCTTTCGAGGTCCAGGATGAAGATGCCCGAGTCGGTGCTACCGTCACCGCCAAAGGCGATCTTCGTGCCATCCGGCGAGTACGTCGCCGGGGAATAGATGGGATGCACGACGCCCAACTCGTTCGCTGGTGTGCCATCGGGCATCAGCAGACTCAGGGTCGAGGCGTATGGATTGTCATTCGCGGTCGACTGAATCACCAGCTGCGAGCCATCGGCCAGCCAAGCGACGGGAAGCTCGGCGGCGTCCGTCGTGGCGGTGAGCTGCGTGACCTCACTGCCGTCCGGCCGCATGGTGTGGACATCGCCGTCGCGGCTGAACGCTATCAGGCCGGCCAGCGAAGACAAGCTCGGCGGGGATGGCACGATCGAAGCGGATGGTGCGACGGTTCCACTCGCCGAGGAGGTGGGTTGCGGGGTCGCTGTCGCCTGCCCGGTCGGCGGCTGGAGCCGGCCACCAATGAGGAGCACCAGCAGCAGGCCGGCCGCCACGCCTCCGGCAGCAACCAACGCGCCCAAACCCCAGGCAGGCCGCCCGCGCGTAGAACCCGTTCCGATGGTGGCGAGGTCGGGCGCGGTACCTCCCCGCACGCGGGCCTCGGCGGCGCGCAGTCGCTCGCTCAGCGAGCGGTCGAAGTCGTCGTGATCAGTCATCGGTCAATGCCTTTCGGAGCTGCGCCTTGGTGCGGGATAACCAGCTCGCGACGGTTCCGGCGGGAACCCCGAGCATCACGCCGATCTCTGCCTGCGTATAGCCGTCGACGGCGCTCATGAGGAGCGCTGCGCGGTGTTCGGGTCGGAGGTCCTGGAGCGCGTCGCCGAGCTCGGGATCGACCGCATCCACCCAGGGCTCCTGCTCGGTCCGTCTGCCGAACAGCGCGGCGAAACGTCCGCGTCGACGACGCTCGTTGAAGGCCAGGCGCAGACCGATGGTGTGCAGCCAGGCCCGCGCATCCTGGCCGTCGAAGCGATCCCAGGCCCGGAAAGCGCGCAGGTACGCGTCCTGCGCCAGATCGCGGCCGGCCTCGCGGTCTGCGACCACGATCGTGAGTCGCCGGACCAACCCGGCATAGTGCGGGCTGACGGCATCGGCGAAATCTTCGGCGCGTGTGCGTGGTTGGGCGTTCAAGGTGATGGTTCTCTCCACTTCACCCCGTACAACACACGAGCCGTCCGGATTCTTGCAGCCGGTGTTTCGTTCAGCTCACCGTCGACAGCAGAAATGCGGTCGCGAAGCCGAAGACGGTGGCGAGGCCCGTCCAGTCGCCGCCATCGGCATACGCCTCCGGAATCATCGTGTCGGCCAGCATGGTCAGGATCGCGCCGGCCGCGAAGGACTGGATGAGTGGGATGGCGCTCTCTCCCATCCCGCCCAGCAGCGCATAGCCAAAGGCCGCGGCGAGCCCGGAGACGACCGCCACCCCCACCCACAGGCCCATGATCCACATCGGCTGGTGCCCTTCGCGTCGCAGGTCTGCGGCCGCCGACAGCGCCTCGGGCACGTTCGAGATGAAGACCGCCGCCAGGAATGGCACCCCGACTCCGCCGCCTCCGAGGAGTGTGGTTCCGAGCACCACCGATTCGGGGATTCCGTCAAGCAGCGCTCCCAGCACGATCGCCAGTCCGTTGTCCCCCGCCTTGGCCGCGCGCTTCCCGCGCCGCCCGCCGCCCCTTCGGTGGATGACCTGGTCGCCGGCGAAGAAGACGAGCGCGCCGGCAGCCAAACCCCCGGCGACGGGGAGTGTGCCGCCATGGGCAAAGGCATCTTCCGTGAGATCGAAGGCGAGGGCGCTGATCAGGGCGCCGGTCCCGAAGGCCATCGCCAGGGCCACCAGCTGCCGCGGCACCTTGGCGGACAGGCCGATGAGCGCACCGATCACCAGGGCCGATGCCGCACCGAGTCCCCACAGCCCGGCCTCGAGCATCGGTCAGTCGTCGCCGAAGGGGTTCGGCCGGGACGGCTTCGGTGGGAGTCGGAAAACGTCCTCCTCGCTGGGTCCCTTGGGAATCGGCAGCGGCCAGTCCTCGCCCTCGTCGGGCGGTCGGGTATGGGACAGGAGGTCGCCCCAGCCGACATCCGCCGACGCGCCTTCCAGCTCGCGACGGTAGACCGGGTAGCGCTCCTCGCCGGCTACGAGCGTGAATCTTGTCGCCTCGTAGACGGAGGCCGGTCCCGGCGAGAGCGACCATGGGTCGGCAGTGCCTTCCGGATAGCCCTCGACCGCGATGATCCCGCGTCGATCCAGCTCGTCGCAGACGGCGCCAAGGAGCGAGGCGGCGACATGCTCCCGGTCCCGGGTCTCGGGCACGACCTGGAGACAGGTCACGACCCAGGGGGCGGGCGAATCGGGGAGCGAGGGGTAGCGCTCGCGAATGACCTGGGCGCGGGGGTAGGCGGAGATCGGTCCGAACTGCGCCCAGCCGACGGCGACGCGGTCGCCGGCGTCATCGGCCTGCCAGGCGAGCATCCCGTACGAACCGGCTAGCCGGGCCCCGGCCATCAGGCGAGAGAGCTTGAGGTCGGCCGCGGCCTCCGACTCAGAGGCTTCGCGGTGACCGTCGAGGCGCTCCCAGTAGTCACACGTCTGACACCGCGCGCCGGGGTGGGCGGGCGCCGGGATCGAGGCAAACGAATCAGCGTCGACGAGGGTGAAGGTCAGGCCGGACGCGGCCATCGGTCAGCTCCCGCCAGCGGCGGACAGCACGTCCCCTGAGTGGACCAGCTCGCGGACGGCGGCGATGTCCGGGGACGGGGAACGATCCTCGTCAAGGTGGAGGACGCGCCCACGGATGGCAGCGCGAGCGCGGGCGACGCCGTGGCCCGGACGCATCGGCATCCGAAAGTCCAATCCCTGGGTGGCGCACAGCGCCTCGATGGCAAGCACCGTTTCCGCGGCTTCCAGCACAGACCGTAGGTGGAGCGCCCCGGTGGCGCCCATGCTCACGTGGTCCTCCTGGTTGGCACTGGTCGGGATGGTGTCGACGGATGCGGGATGGCTCAGTGTCTGCATCTCGTTCACGAGGGCAGCCGCTGTGTACTGCACGATCATCAGGCCGCTGCTCACGCCAGGAGTCTCGGAGAGGAACGCCGGCAGTCCGGACAGGTGCGCGTCCATCAAGCGCGCGGTGCGTCGCTCCGAGATCGAGGCCAGCTCGGCCAGCGCGATCTTGGCGTAGTCGATGGCGAGCGCGATCGGCTCGCCATGGAAGTTGCCACCCGAAACGACACGGCCATCGGCGAAGACGAGGGGGTTGTCGGTGGCGGCGTTCATCTCAACGACCAGCACGCGCTCGAGCTGATCGAGTGCGTCACGCACCGCGCCATGGACCTGCGGCATGCATCGAATCGAGTAGGCATCCTGGAGCCGATGCGGACTCTCCGCGTGCGACGCCGCGATCTCGCTGCCCTCGAGCAGGGCCCGGAGGTGGGCGGCGGCAGCAACCTGGCCTGGGTGCGGTCGCGCGCCGATGAGCTCTTCGTCGAACGCTGCCGCAGTCCCTTCCATGGCCTCGAGGCTCATGGCGCCGATCACATCGGCCGTGGCCGCCAGGCGCTTCCCGTCGTGCAGCACCAGGGCGGCGATGCCGGCCATCAGCTGCGTCCCGTTGAGGAGGGCGAGTCCCTCCTTGGCGCCCAGCTCGATGGGGACCAGGCCTGCGGCGCTAAGTGCGTCGGCTCCTGACATCGGCCCAGCGGGGGTGTCCGCCATCCCCTCGCCGATCAGCACGGCCGCAAGGTGGGCCAGCGGCGCGAGGTCGCCACTGGCCCCGACGCTGCCGCGTGACGGGATGACCGGGTGAACGGCCTCGTTGAGCATTCCGCACAGCAGCTCGGCGAGCTGGGGTCGCACGCCGGAGAGGCCGACCGCCAGGGCGTTGGCGCGCAGGAGAAGCATGGCTCGCACCGCGTCAACGGCGAGAGGCTCGCCAACTCCGGCTGTGTGTGATCGGACCAGGTTGCGCTGGAGCTCCGCGACCTGCTCCGGTTGGATCCGCACATTGGCGAGGTCGCCGAAGCCGGTGGTCACGCCGTAGACCGTGTCGCCCTGAGCGACGAGCCGCTCGATCACCGCGCGGGAGGCTCGCATGCGCTCCGCGGCTTCAGCGTCGAGCGCCACCTGGCGTCCCTCCCGGGCGACTGCGGCGACGTCGGCAACCGTCAGGTCGCGCCCGGTCAGGAGAAGCGGCTGAGTCGGCGCGTCGAGCGTGGCGCGGCTCCTTTCGTGCTGACCGTGGGACCGATCCGGCCCCCGGGAACGCCGAAGGCCGTCCCTATACTACGCAGCGTGCGACGAGCCCCGGACACCATGAGCCGTCCGATCGCGGCCGCCGAGGCGCCGGATCCAGGCAGCGCGGTCCCCAGCCCCGCCTTCGCGTTCCTGCTGGCCCTCATCGCCCTGCCGAGCCTCTTCTGGCTTGTGGCCTTCAAGCGCACCACGGGTCACACGATCCCCGAAGACTGGCTGATGGTGGAGGTGGTCCCGCCCATCCAACACTGGGTGATGACCAACGCGCCACCCCTCGATGCGCTCCTGGTCGGCATCAGCGGTCTCGGCTCGGGCTGGTTCGTGGGCCTCGGTTTCGGAGTTGCCGGACTCGTTGCGCTCGCGCGGCGCCGCACCGACCTGGCGCTGGTGCTGGCAGCCGGGACACTGGCCTTCCCGATCGAGTGGGCGCTGAAGTACTTCACAGCCGACCCCGAGATCAGCCTGGCGACGCTGGGAAACGCGATCTTCAATATCGGCGGCATAGGGCTCGATGACATCGCCGACTTCCCCGCTGGTCATGCCCTCCGAGCAACCGTGTTCTACGGCCTGCTGGCCTTCTGCGTGGCGAGGGTCAGCCTGGATCGGCGGCGCGGGATGATCGCGTACTGGGTGGCTATCGGCCTGATCGCCGCCATCAGCCTGATCCGCCTCTACCTGGGTGCCCACTACCCGCTCGATCTGCTCGGCGGCTGGATGGCCGGCGGCGCGCTGCTGGCGGTGATCGTGGCGGTCTACTCCCTGGCGGTGGACTACCGCGTTCCTGCCTGACCGATGCTCGACTTCATCGATCGGACCGTCATTCCCTTCTTCCTGAGCCTCTATGACGCGGTCGGCTACCTGGGGGTCGCGATCGCGATCGGCCTGGAAACCTTTGTGCCGATCATCCCGTCCGAGGTGATCGTGCCGATGGCCGGCTGGAAGGTCAGCCAATCTGCAACCGATCCCTCCGTGCTCGAGCCAATCACGCATGCGCCGTGGAGCTGGCTGGTCGTCCTGATGATTGCCACGGTCGGGGCCGTGTTGGGGTCGTTGGCCGGGTACCTGATCGGTGCCTGGGGCGGCCGACCCTTGCTCGACCGATGGGGACGCTACGTCCACATCAAGCCCGATGACCTGGACCGCGCCGATGCCTGGTTCGCCCGCTACGGCGATCGGGCGGTCTTCTTCGCGCGGCTGGTGCCGCTGCTCCGCGCGCTGATTAACTACCCGGCTGGTGTGGCTCGCATGCCGGTCGGCCGCTTCCTGCTCTTCAGCGCACTCGGCTCCCTGCCCTGGAATGCCGTCCTGCTGCTGGGCGGCTACCTGCTCGGCGAGAATTACAAGCGCCTATACGAAGCGGTCCGTCCTTTCGAGCTGCTGATCTACGTGGTTGTCGCGCTCGGCATTGCGTATGTCATCTACCGATGGCTCAGTGGCCGCGGCCGTTCGGATCGCGTGGTTGCGTAACTCCCGACCTCCGTCGTCAGGGTCCACAGCCGCTGAATTCTCACGTGTGGAGCACTAGGTCCGACCAGGGCCGAGTCGCCGGTGATCGGGCGGTCCACCTCTCAGAGGGGGAGAAGTAGGTCCAGCCCAACGCCCTCGTCGTGCGATTCTTCCCCGGCAGCGAGAATCATGTCGGCGGGCTGGTCGCGAGCCGGTTGACCATTACGCAGCTACGGCGCACGCTACCCGCAACTGAACGATTCATCGCCTTCGGGGCGGGGTGAAAATCCCCACCGGCGGTCG
>JBDTMU010000071.1:0-7137 GCA_039934115.1 Chloroflexota bacterium
CAATGCGAACTCGCGCGCCCGTAGCTCAGCGGACAGAGCGGGTGGCTTCGGACCAGATACCCCGATGCGCTGTGGCGTGAGCGTGGCTTGCCGACCAAACGAGCCCGAGTTATCCGCTGTCGGGCAGCTCCCTCGCCGTCTCCAATGGCAGCCCGTGGCAGACGGATTGCGCACCTTGCGAAGAGGCTCCAGTTGGTCAGCTAGACAACCCGCAGCTCGTCTGGCAGACTACGGCCGTCGCTCTGGACCACCGAGTCTCGGTCCCGCCCTGACCCTCCCGAGGAGCCGGATGGTCGCCCGCATCTGCATTCGCGTCCGCCAGGTCGCCGAGCGGCCTTTGCCCGCTGTATTGATGCCGTAGTACTGGTACCGCGCCGGCTCCCACGGGGGCAGGATGGAGATGGCGCGCCCGGCGAGGTTCTGTTCCTGATGAGACGGATCACTGCCCTCCTCGCCAGCCTGAGCCTGCTGGCCATGCTGCTGCCGGTTGCGACCTTCGCCGCCAGCGCGGGAGCGCGCCAGCCGCTGATCGTGGTCTTCCGCGACTCGGTGGCCGACCCCGCCGCAGTGGCAACCCAGCTTGCTCGACAACACGGGTTCAGCCTGACCTACGTGTATGAGCATGCACTCAAGGGCTTCGCGGCGTCGCTGCCGGCCACGGCCGCCGATGCCCTGGCCCGCAATCCGAACGTCGCCTGGGTCGAGGCCGACGGGGTGGCCTATCCGGTCGGTGACCAGGCCAGTGCGACCTGGGGCCTCGACCGCATCGACCAGCGGGACTTGCCGCTCGATGGCCACTACCGCTACGACACGACCGGCGCCGGAGTGCATGCGTACGTCATCGACAGCGGCATCCGCTTCAGCCACAACGAATTCGGCGGGCGTGCGCAGCCCGGCGCCGACTTCGTCGGGGATGGCCAGAACGGCAACGACTGCAACGGGCACGGCACACACGTCGCCGGCACCATCGGCGGGACGACGTACGGCGTCGCCAAGAGCGTGACGCTCCACAGCGTGCGCGTCTTCGGCTGCACCGGCGGGAGTTCGTGGTCGACCATCATCGCCGGCGTCGACTGGGTGACCGCCAACCACGTCAACCCGGCGGTCGTCAACATGAGCCTGGGCGGCGGCGCCAACACATCGGTCGACACCGCCGTGCGGAACTCGATCGCGGCGGGGGTCAGCTATGCGATCGCCGCTGGCAACGGCGATTTCCTCGGCCGACAGCAGGATGCCTGCAACTCCTCGCCGGCGCGGGTCTCCGAGGCGATGACCATCAGCGCCACCGATAACACTGACAAGAAGGTGTCCTGGGCCAACTACGGCAACTGCGTAGACTGGTTCGCCCCCGGCGTCTCGATCACCTCGGCCTGGTACACGTCGAACACCGCGACCAACACGATCAGCGGCACCTCGATGGCGACCCCGCACACCGCCGGCGTCGCCGCGCTGTACCTCGAGGCCAAGCCGGCCGACTCGCCCCAGCAGGTCCGCGATGCGCTCTTTGCGGCGACCACCAAGAACAAGGTGACATCGTCGAGCACGGTGAACAACCACCTGCTCTTCAACCTCAACACCGGTGGCGGCAACCCACCGCCCGCGAACAACCCACCGGTCGCTCAGAATGACTCGGCAAGCACCGATACGGGCGTCCCGGTGACCATCAACGTCCTGGCCAACGATACCGATGCGGACGGCAACGCGCTGACCGTGACCAACCTGTCGGCGCCGACGAACGGGACGGTGCAGCTCAACGCCGACCAGACGGTGACCTACACGTCGGGCTCGGTCTTCTCGGGCACGGCCTCCTTCACCTACACCGCGTACGACGGCCAGGCCAACAGCAACACGGCGACGGTCACGATCACCGTCACCGCGCCGTCCGGCGGCAGCGACCCCTCGACCATGCACGTCGGCGACCTCGATCGGTCGAGCGCAAGCAATGGCAGCACCTGGACGGCCAGCGTCACGGTCCTCATCCATAGCGGAACGGGGGTCGCCGTCGCCAACGCGTCGGTGACCGGCCGCTGGTCGAACGGCGGTACGGTGACCTGCGTAACCGACGGCTCCGGCGTTTGCACCGTCTCGAAGAGCGGCATCCGCAAGAACGTCGGAAGCGTGACCTTCACCGTCATCTCCGTGACGGGCGCGAACCTGAGTTACGTCAGCTCGGCCAACCACGACCCGGACGGCGACAGCAATGGGACGTCCATCACCGTCCTCAAGCCCTAGGTCGAACGAGCGTCACCGGTCAGGTCTCCTGTGATCGAGATGCCGATCGCCAGCGTGTCCGCATCACCGCCATGTGACTCCCCCCGATACTGACGGCGCCGAGCAAGGCCAGGACCGCGGCGCCGGGCCGGGTAATGCCCCGGAGGGCGCGGGTCCCTCGGGCGCCGATGAGGCCGGTGGCACCCAGGAAGGCGACGGTTCGACACCGTAGGCGGGACGCCCGTCACGCTTCCAGCACGTGGCCGCGATGAATCCGCGGCCGTATAAGTGGCCTAGTATGAGGCCGAGAAGGAGCCTCCGATGAAACAACTGGCCTACTCTCGATTCCGCCGGGCACTCGTCCCGATCCTGGTCGGGAGCCTCGCCGTCGCGGCCCTGCCGGCGGTCCACATCGAGGCCAGCGGCCCGGTCCGGGTCGCCGCTTCCGAGCTCCATGGCTCGCTCGAGCGGGAGCGGACGTTCGCACTTCCGTTCGCCGCCTCGCACGTCGCCCTGCACTGGTCTGGGCAGGCCGCCGCGCAGGTGACGGTCGCCTTCAGCCTTGACGGGCGGACGTTCGGGCCGCCGATCCCCGTCGAGCGCGACGAGGTCGGCGAGGGGCGCGCCAACGGGGAGACCTACGGCAACCTCCTCCTCGCGGGCGGTGCCCGCTTTGTGCGAGTGACCTCCGACCGGACCCTGGCGCACCTCTCGGTCCTCGACCTCGATGCGCGCGGCGCAGGCCAGGCGTCCATCCGCTTCGGCTCGGTCGCCGCGGCCGCCGCCGCCGCCCAGCCGGCGGTGATCTCCCGGGCGGGGTGGAACGCCGACGAGTCGCTCCGCTTCGATGCGACTGGCCACGAGATCTGGCCGCCCGTCTTCCAGACGATCCAGAAGCTGATCGTCCATCACACCGCGACCCAGAACAACGATCCCGATGCGGCCGCCACCGTCCGAGCCATCTACTACTACCACGCGGTGACCCAGGGCTGGGGCGACATCGGCTATAACTTCCTGATCGACGAGGCCGGCCGCATCTACGAAGGTCGGTACGCGCGGACCTATGGCCCCGGCGAGTCGCCGACCGGTGAGGACACCGCCGGCAACGGCGTCACGGGGGCCCACGCCCTGGGCTTCAACTCGGGCACCGTTGGCATCGCGTTCCTCGGTACCCTGACCAACCAGGACGCCACGCCGGCGGCACGTGACGCCCTCACGCGGCTCCTCGCCTGGATCGCCGCCGGCCACGGCATCGACCCCCACGGCAGCGCACTGTTCACGAACCCGGTCAGCGGGACCCAGGCGACCTTCCCGAACATCGCCGGTCACCGCGACGTCAACGCGACCGAGTGCCCCGGCAGTGTGTTCTACGGCACGCTGCCAGCCCTCCGCGATGCGGTGGCGGCGCTGATCGCCGGGACACCGACGCCCGACTTCACCATCTCGGCGTCGCCTGCTACACAAACGGTTACCGCCGGACAGCAGACCTCGTACACCGCCACCGTGACCCCCAGTGGCGGCTTCAGCGGCGCGGTCAACCTCGCGGTGAGCGGACTGCCAGCGAATACGACTTTCTCGTGGTCGACTAACCCGCTGCCGGGCGGGGGCGGGATGTCGACGCTGACCGTTACGACGTTAGCCTCCACGCCGGTCGGGACCTCAACGTTGACGATGTCTGGGACGAGCGGGACGCTGACGCACACAACGGCGGTGACGCTCGTCGTGACGGCCCCGCCGACGCCCGAATTCTCGCTGACGCTCAGCCCGGCCAGCCAGTCGGTGCGCGGCGGAGGTTCCGTGGGCTACACGGTCACCGTCACGTCACTGAATGGATTCGCGGGAGCGGTCTCGCTGTCGGTGAGTGGACTGCCATCGGGATCGTCGGGCTCGTTCAACCCGACCTCGGTGACCGTGGCGCCAACCGGCACATCAATCCTGACGATCAAGACCGCACGAACCCCGCGTGGCACCTTCCCGTTCACCGTGACGGGCAAGAGCGGCAGCCTGTCGCGGACGACGACCGGTACCCTGCGAGTCTCGAAGCAGTAAGCCGTAACATCGGCAAGCTCGCGCATGCACGATGGGAATCCTAACCGTGCTCGCAGGCCGCTGACCGCCGAGGCGACTCAGTTCCGCTATTTAGCGGAACTAGCGGGTTGCGCCGAACGGCCGTAGGTCGGTCCTTGCTCTTTCGCCCCGACCATCTAACTCTGGTCTGAGCATGACCAGACTCCCTAATGCCCTGCGACGAAGCGATTGAAGGCGATCGAGCGTGTCCGGGCCGGCGATCAACTCCTTGTGTGGATCGGTCGCAAGGGTTTCGCCGCGCTCGCTAGGGCGACGGCAGCCTCCGCGATCCGCGACCGGACGAAGCCGAATACTGGGCGGAGCAGGGAAGACCTTTCCCTTCAGATTCTCGCTGGAGTCGGTGAAAGACTACGGACTTCCCTCTGCCGAGGCGTCGCTAAGGCTGCACGTCCCCTCGTCGGGGCGGTTCAGTCTGAGTCGCCGAACCCTTTGGCCTACCCCGCGACGCCCGCGGGCTGGCCGGGAGCCTCTGCGAACCCGAGCTGCTGGAGCATGCCGAGCTGATCGTCTACGCCCCAGTGCTCGACCTGGCTGCCGTTCGCGAATCGAACGATGTGGACTGAGGCCCACGTCGCTGACTTGCCCGACGGCGGCATGCCCGCAAACTCGCCCTTCATCGTCCCGTGGTTGGTGGTGCGCAGGACGACCTTGTCACCCTCGGCGATCACATCGTCGATCGTGGTGTGCAGGTCGGGGAACGCGCCTCGCATCATCGCGAAGAAGGTCTTCGCGCCCTCACGGGTAGGTGGAATGCCGGGCGGCGCCGAGCGATCGACGAAATCGGGTGCCAGGAGCTGGTCGATGACGGCGACGTTGCCGCGATTGACGACCTCGTCGACGAACCGACGGGCGCTGGCCTGGTTCGCTTCCGTTGTCATGGCTTGCCCTCCTTGGGCTGCTCTCCGGTTCGGGACTTCGGTCTACTCCGCTTTGGACCACAGCGCAAGGGAGTTATCCACAAACCACTCGTCAGACGAGGAGACCTGTCGAGTCATCCGCCTACGGAACCGATGGCTGCGCGAGTGTGCGTGAAGCACGCTAGACGGAGGGCCGGGCGCATATCTGGAGATGAGGGGACTCGAACCCGAGTACTGGGTTTTGCAGTCCGAGCCCTACCGTACGCGCGCGTCCGCACGAAGTCTCTCTCACACTCAATCTTATCGATCCCCCAGAGCCAATGAGGTCTGATCATCGCCCTGGGCGGCCTGCTTGCCGCACGGCGCGTGGCCGAGACGATGTCCAAGGGGATCACTCCTCTCAACCCCGGCCAGGGCCTCACCGCCAATCTGATCACGTCGTCGCTCGTATTGGCCACTTCACCGCTGGGCCTGCCGCTGTCCACGACGCACGTTTCCGTTGGTGCCCTGTTCGGGATCGGTCTGGTGACGCGCCAGGCAAAGTTGAAGACCATCGCCACTATCCTGGCGGCGTGGGTGATCACGCTGCCTCTTGCCGCGTCCCTAGGCGCGGGCCTCATGCAAGCCAGTCTTCTTTTCTAACGCGCGACGGCAGTGAGCCGTAGCGGCAGACTTCCCGCAGGTCAGGTCGCGTAGGATGTCAACCATTCCGCTCTGTTTGAGCGTGAAATGCGCGCCCGTAGCTCAGCGGACAGAGCGGGTGGCTTCGGACCAGATACCCCGATGCGCTGTGGCATGAGCGTGGGCACGCGACCAAAATGCGTCGAGTTATCCGCTGTCTTGGGCGACCCCACGAGGCGCTCAGTAATGTGCCAGATCGCGACCAACCGCACGTTTGACTCACGGCCTGCAACATGCAGCCCGTGCCGGGTGTCAAGCAGGTGAGATGCTCCGCCTGGAGATGGTCATGACCGAGGGTTCGCGCACCACCGTCGACGACCCGCGCAACTCCGCCGCCGCCGAGTTCGATGAGCGGTTCTCCGCGATGCGCCCACGACTGCTCGCCCTCTGCCGCGGACTGGCTGGACCCGATGCCGCCGAGGATGTCGTGCAGGACACCTACCTGCGTGGCCGTCAGCGCCTGACGCAATTGAGGGATCACCAGGCCATGGAAGCGTGGTTGGCGCGGATCGCCGTCAACGGAGCCCACAACTATCGACGGCACCGACACGGCTGGCTGGATTGGCTACCGGACACGGTCGCGCATCGGCTCCCGGCAGCACCGAGCCGGGATGCCGGCCTTCGCGAGTTGATCGAGGCCCTGCCCGCACGTGAGAGGACTGTCCTCATCCTTCACCACGGCTACGGTTACGACCTGGCCGAGATCGCCGAGCTGCTGACCCTGTCTCACACGAATGTGCGCACCATCATCCGCCGCACGCGCCTGCTCCTGGCTGCCCAGGTCCGGGAGGCAGGCCGATGAGTGCCGACCGGTTTAGCGACCAGGTCTATCGGCTCATCGTCGGCGGCGACGAGCTGCCGGAGGGTGCCGCCGTGCACATGCGCACCTGCCAGGCATGTCAGGCGGCGATGGCTGACGCCCGTCAGTTCCTGGCCCAGCTGGACGCGGCCAGCTCCGCCTTCGCCAGCCCGGGCATTCCGGATCTGCGCATGACACTCGGCGCAGAACCCGCTGGCCGTCCCGGTCGGACGAAGCGGTTCGCGGCCTTCGCGGCCGTGATCGCGCTCGCGCTGGTCGCGATGTTTCTGACCTTCGCCTACAGCCCGTTTGTGGGTCCCACGCCCAGCGCCAGCTCGTCGCCAAGCGCCACGCCGGCACCATCGGAGAGTCCGCCTCCCTCGGAATCATCCGCCGCTCCGACGGAGACCCCGGCTCCTGCTCCCAGGGCGGCGGGGTGGAGTGCTACCGGCAGCCTGACGGCGGTGCGCGCGTGGCACACGGCCACCCTGCTCGCCGGCG
>JBDTMU010000072.1:0-7084 GCA_039934115.1 Chloroflexota bacterium
CCAACCTGCTGGCCGAGCTGGCGGCTGGCAATGCCGGCAACGCGGTGACCGCCATTGCCCTCGCCAGCCGCGCCCCGCTGGTGGTGGCGCCCGCCATGGATGCGGGAATGTGGACCCATCCGGCAACCCAGCGCAACATCGAGACGCTGCGCGGCTTCGGGCACCGGATCGTGGAGCCGGAGGTCGGGGCTCTCGCGAGCGGCCTGACCGGCGTCGGCCGCCTGGCGGAGCCAGAGACGATCGTCGAAGCGGTCGAGCGGCTCTTTGCACGCGCCGGTGACCTCGAGGGGCTGCAGGTCGTGGTGAGCGCCGGCGGCACGCGCGAGCCGATCGACCC
Organism: Chloroflexota bacterium; assembly: GCA_039934115.1. Classification (GTDB taxonomy): domain Bacteria; phylum Chloroflexota; class Limnocylindria; order QHBO01; family QHBO01; genus CF-167. The sequence goes on from JBDTMU010000072.1 coordinate 338, forward strand.
GGTGCGGTACATCGGCAACCGCAGCAGCGGCAAGATGGGGGTGGCCATCGCCGAGGCGGCGCGTGACCGTGGCGCGAGTGTCACGCTGATCGCCGGGGTGATGAGCGTCCCGCCTCCGCGCGGCGTGAACGTGGTCGATGCCACCACTGCGGCAGCCATGCGCCAGGCCGTGCTTCGCTCGGCATCGGGGGCCGATGTCCTGGTGATGGCCGCGGCCGTGGCCGACTTCGCCCCGAAGCGGGCCAGCAGCAGCAAGATCAAGCGCGGCGGCGGCGACCTGCAGATCGACCTCGTCGCGAACCCCGACATCATCGCCGAGGTCGGCGAGATGGCCGATGGGACGCGCCCATTCCTGGTCGGCTTCGCCGCCGAGAGCGACGAGCTGGAGGCCAATGCGCGCAGCAAGCTGCGGGACAAGGGCCTGGACCTGATCGTGGGCAACAAGGTCGGTGGGCCGTTCGACGCGATCGGCTCCGACGAGAACAAGGTGGTCGTCTTCGGCGCCGAGGGCGAGCTCAGCGATTGGCCGATGCTCCCCAAGCGGCAGGTCGCCGAGCGGCTGTGGGACCTGATCGTGGACCGATACCGCAAGGCTCACGCCCCGGAGCGCCCCGAGCGCCCCGCCCGCTCGCGTCGACGCTGATCGTGCAGGTGCTGCGCGGCGTCCCCGAGCTGCGCGCCGCGATCCTGGAGCAACGCCTGGCCGGGGACTCAGTCGGCTTCGTCCCGACCATGGGGGTCCTCCATGAGGGGCAGCTGTCGCTCGTTCGTCGCGCCAGTGCCGAAAACGGGTGCGTGGTGGTCAGCTCGTTCGTCAATCCGGGCGACTTCCCGACCCTGGACGAGTCGAGCCCGATGCGCCGCGACGAGCAGCGCGACCTCGCCCTCCTGGAGCGCGACGGGGCAAGCCTCGTCTTCCTGCCGGAGGCCTCGACCCTCTACCCACCCGACGACGTGACGAGGGTCACCGTTGAGGGGCTCACGCGACAGCTTGAGGGAGCCTCGCGGCCCGGCCACCTGGACGGGCTGACCACCGTCATGCTCAAGATGCTGAACCTGGTCGGTCCCGCCAGCGTGTACCTCGGGCAGCGCCACGCCCAGCAGATCGTGATTCTGCGGCGGATGATGCGCGACCTGTTCATGAACATCGAGCTGGTGATCTGCCCCACCGTCCGCGAGACCGATGGCCTGGCCCTGTCGAGCGCGAATGCGGCCCTCTCGATCGAGGAGCGACACGCGGCGACCTGCCTCTTCGCCGCTCTGAATGCCGCACGGGCCGCCTACAACGGCGGCGAGCGGTCGGCCGAGGTGCTGCGAGCGCGGATGACCGAGCTGATCGCCGCCGAATCGATGGCGCGGCCCGACTACATCAGCGTCGCCGACGCGGCCAGCCTGGTCGAGCTGCGACGCGTGACCGGCCCGGCGCTGGCGCTGGTGGCGGTCTGGATCGGCCGCACGCGGCTGACCGACAACATGCCACTGGCATGGGACGTGGCCTGAGGTAAAACCGGGCCACAAAGTACTAGTGACGTCGGGGGTCGGCTCCGTATGATGCTGCCTGTCACCGCGCGCGTCGGCTTCGGCTGGTTGCGCGCGGCGTACGAGGAGGCCGGCGAGTGCCCACGTCCGGCCTCCTTCCCTGTCCGGAGAGCCTCAGCTCTTGGCGGCCCGGTGCGCTGCCTTCCAGGCTCGCTTGCCGGCCTGGTAGCTGGCCAGCGCCTCGGCCGAGTCCACGTCACCGAGGGTCGGATGGGTCGGCATCACCTCGTCGAGCCCTGGGAGGTTGACGCCAAATCGCTTGCCCAGGATCGCGATCAGAGAGCGTGCCTTCATGTCGCCGATCGAGGGCAGCGCAAGCAGCCGCGCCTGCAGGTCGCGACCATCGCGCGCATCGGTCCACACGCGGCTCGCGTCGCCGCGGTGGTTCTCGACCAGGTAGGCGCACAGTGCCTGCACCCGTCCGGCCATTGCCCCGGGAAACCGATGCAGTGCCGGCCGCTGGCGAAACGCTGCCTGCAGCTCCTCCGGATCCATGGCCGCGATCCGGGCTGCGTCCAGGTGGCCGATGCGGCGCCGTAGCTCGGCCGGCCCGGAGAACGCCTTCTGGACGGAGACCTGCTGGTCGAGCGCAAAGCCGATCAGGAGCGCCAACGGGTCGCTGGCGAGCAGGCGATCGGCCTCGTCGTCGCCGGTGAAGTGGAGCCGATCCACGGCTGGCTGCGTGGCGGTCATGCGCGGCATGCTACCCCTGCCGCGTCCGCCGCGGCTACAGGTGCGCCAGGAAGTCGCCGATGTCGAGCGACCCGTCGACCAGCCGGATGATCGTCTCGATCTTGTCGGTGTCGGTGGGGTGCGTCTTGACCAGGATCTCGTCGACCGCCTGGGCGGTTCGGTAGGTGTCACTCTTGACGAGGTACGTGAAGAGGCTCGCCGCCTGCAGGTCCGCCAGCATGGCGTCTCTCGGCCGAAAGCCCCCGGTCAGCACGATGCCGGTGACCTGTCCTTCGGCCGCCGCATTCAGCTCGAGCGCCATCGTCATCATGTCGTCCCGATCCCCCGGGGTGATCAGCAGGGTGCGATCGCGGATGAAGCCCGCGGCGTGCTCCGCCTGCATGGCGCCGATGGCCACGTGCCCGATCGTTCGGCCCGGCGTCGCCTGGCCGGCGAGCAGCTCGCCATCGAGGTGCGTCGCGATCAGCTCCAGCGAGGGGTTGGCCAGCAGGTCGCTGTATGGGATGCAGCCCAGGAGGTCGATGCCGTGCTGGGCCAGGCCGCGCCGCAGCACATCGGGGAGATGGGGGTGCGAGTCGACGTCGACCTTGTTCACCACCGCCCCCACCACCCGCACCCCGTCACGCTCGAAGAGCGCGTGGTTGAGCACGATCTCGTCGATCGGGCGGCCGACGCCTCCTTCGCTGACGATGACCACGGGCGCCTCGAGCAGGGCCGCCACGCGCGCATTCGAGAGGCCGACCACCGCGCCGACGCCGGCGTGGCCGGTCCCCTCGATGACCAGCAGGTCCTTGCCGTGACCGACCCGGCTCGCCGCGTCGGTCACGTCGCGCTCAAGGTCACCCTGGATCTTGCCCATGATGTAATCGGTCGTGAAATGGCGCGGCAGGGTCACCGGGCTCATGTCGTCCAGCGCATCGGGGAGGTCGAAGACCGCTTTCATCAGCACCGCATCCTCGTCGGCGCGGGTCCCCTCCACCACCAGGTAGCGCTGCCCGACCGGCTTGATGAACCCGGTCTTCGATCCGCGCCGGATGATGGCCGCAGTGATCCCCAGGGATGCCGTGGTCTTGCCCCGGTTCTGGCCGGTCGCCGCCACGAAGACGCGCTGGCCCGCCGTCACCCGCGCGGTTTGCCGCGCCGCTCGATCAGCTCGACCGCTTCACGCAGCCGGGCCATCAGCTCCGGTTCGACCATCTCCGGCTCGAGATGCTCGCCGAGGCGCTCCATCACATCGGCAGCCATGCTCAGCAGCACGTCCGCATCCGCGATGAAGAACTGCGGCTCGTTGTTGTAGCGGACCAGGGTCAGCCGCCCCTGGAGGGTCATGCCGCCCTCCGCGTGGGTCAGCTGCGTGCCGAAGTTGTGCCCCTGGATGCCATCGGGGTTGTTCAGGAAGTTCAGGGCGTTGTCGATCGCGAGCCCGAAGCGCGCGCGCCAGCCGACGAGGCGTTCGTGCACCTCGGGCGTCAGGCCGATCTCGCCGACCTCGTCGAAGACCTCGCGGGTGACCGTCAGCAGCCCAACCAGCGTGGAGCCGGCACGGCTGCCAAGCATCACCTGCAGGGAGCGCTCGAGGGTGAAGACGTCGCTGTCGAAGCGTGGGGAGGTCGTCACGTCGGCCAGCAGATCCTCGACGTTGTCCAGCGCGCCCGCCTCGGCCAGGGCGTTGGCCAGGTTCAGGATCTCCTCGCGAAACAGGAACCGCTCTTCGTGGTCGAGCATGCGCAGGAGTCTAGGGGTACAGGCCTCGCAGCGTCGTCGCCTCGGCCACCCGCGCCACGGCGACCATGTAGGCGGCGGTGCGCATGTGAACCGAGTGATGCCGGCTCATGGCATGGACGCTCTCGAAGGCCCGATCCATGATCTCGTGCAGGCTCTCGTTGATGCGGGACTCGGTCCAGAAGAAGGACTGCATGTCCTGCACCCACTCGAAGTAGCTGACCGTGACGCCGCCCGCGTTGCACAGGATGTCCGGGATCACGAAGACGCCCCGGTCGTAGAGGATCTGGTCGGCCTCGGGCGTTGTCGGGCCGTTGGCGGCCTCGGCCACGATGCGGGCCTGGATGCGAGGCGCGTTCTGCGCGGTGATCTGGTTCTCGAGGGCTGCCGGGACCAGGATCTCGCAGTCAAGCTCGAGAATCTCGGTATTGCTCACCCCATCGGCACCGGGGAAGCCGACGACCGTGCCGTGCTCAGCCTTCCACGCGCTGACCCGCGCAGGATCGAGCCCCTTCGGGTTGTAGATGCCGCCGCTCGAGTCGCTGACGGCGACGATCACGGCGCCCTCGGCGGCGAGCAGGTCAGCCGCGATCGATCCGGCGTTGCCGTAGCCCTGAATCGAGACCCTGGCGCCGGATAGCGGCAGGTTGAGCGTTCGGCTCGCCTGGTGCAGGGTGTAGACCGCTCCGCGAGCGGTCGCCTCGTTGCGGCCGAGCGACCCGCCGATGGCGATCGGCTTGCCGGTGACCACGCCGGGGATCGTGTAGCCGCGGTGCATCGAGAAGGTGTCCATCATCCAGGCCATCACCTGGGCGTTGGTGTTGACATCGGGCGCCGGGATGTCCCGGTCCGGCCCGATAAGCGGGCTGATCTCAGTCGTGAAGCGACGGGTGAGCCCCTCGAGCTCCCGCAGAGAGAGCTTCTTGGGATCGACGATGACGCCGCCCTTGCCGCCCCCGTACGGGATGTTGACTACGGCGCACTTCCAGGTCATCCACATCGAGAGGGCTCGCACCTCGTCGCGGGTCACGTCCTGGTGGTAGCGGATGCCACCCTTGGCGGGGCCTCGGCTGACGTTGTGCTGGATGCGGAAGCCGGTGAAGACTTCCACGTGGCCATCGTCCATGGTCACCGGGAAATTGACGGTGAGCTCGCGCTGTGGGACGCGGAGCACGCGACGCAGGCCTGGGTCCAGGTCGAGCTGCTCGGCCGCGGCATCGAACTGCTCCTGGGCGACCGCCCAGATGTTCGGCGCCTCGGCGACCGGATTCGAACTTGCCATTGGCTGCCTGTAGGCCTCCATCAGGTCGCGCCCCGACGCCTCCGCCGATGTTGGTGCGGGAGCTGGCCGGTACGCGGCGGCCCGATTATAGGATCGGGGCAAGCGCGGGCGTCCGTGCTGAAGGTCACCCTGCGCGCAGGCCGATTGGGGTCTTCCCTTGCGCCCTCTCACACCATCTCGACCGCGAGAGCGACCGCTCCCCCGCCGCCGAGGCACAGGGTGGCCAGGCCGCGCCGACCGCCGCGCCGCCGCAGCTCGTAGAGGAGGGTCGTCAGCACGCGGGCGCCCGAGGCGCCGATCGGGTGGCCCAGCGCGATCGCGCCGCCGTTCACGTTGACGCGATCCCAGTCGAATCCCAGCGCATTGCCATCGGCCAGCACCTGCGCTGCGAACGCCTCGTTGATCTCGACCAGGTCGAACTCGTCGAGGCGCAGGTCCAGCTTGGTGAGGAGCCGACGCACGCCCTCGATCGGGGCCTCGAAGAGCCACTCCGGCGCGACGTCGGCCTGGGCGTAGCCGGAGATGCGGGCGATCGGCTTCAATCCGTCGCTCGCGACCGTCGCCTCCGATGCGAGGACCAACGCCGCAGCCCCGTCAGTGATCCCCGGGGAGTTTCCCGCCGTCACGGTGCCGCCATCGGGCTGGAAGGCGGGCTTGAGGCGCGCCAGGGCCTCGAGCGAGGTGTCGGAGCGAGGGTTCTCGTCGGTGTCGACGATGGTCGGGCCCTTCTTGCCCGGCACCTCGACCGGGACGATCTCGTCGGCGAAGCGCCCTTCCGCTATGGCAGCCAGGGCGCGCTCATGCGAGCGCACCGCGAACTCGTCCTGGGCGTCGCGGCTGACCTCGTGCTTGGCCGCCACTCGCTCGGCGTGGATCCCCATGTGGACGTCGCAGATCGCGCACCACAGGCCGTCGTGGACGGTGGCGTCGACCAGCTCGGCGTTGCCAAGCCGATAGCCGGCCCGAGCGCCGGGGAGCAGGTACGGGCCGAGGTTCATGTTCTCCATGCCGCCGGCCACGATGACCTCGGCGTCACCGGCCCGGATCGACGCCGCGCCGAGCATCACAGCTTTGAGGCCCGAGCCGCAGACCTTGTTGATGGTGGTGGCCCCCACCCCGTTCGGCAGTCCGGCACCGAGCGCTGCCTGGCGAGCCGGTGCCTGGCCAGCCCCGGCCTGGATGACCTGGCCCATGAAGACCTCGTCAATCCGCTCCGGGGCGATTCCGGCACGCTCAACAGCGGCGCGGATGGCGACCGCCCCGAGCTGGGTGGCAGGAACCGTGGAGAGGCCTCCGCCGAACTTCCCGATCGGTGTCCTGGCGGCAGAGAGGATGAAGACGTCGCTCATGCTCGAATGGTACCGCCGCAGGCCGGGATCGGCGCCGGACTACTCCTTGTCGTCCTCGCCGAAGAGGTGCGCGACCTTCTCCTCCCACCTGGCGACGACCACCCGCGTCTTGATCTTGAGCGACGGGGTGAGCTCGCCCTCCTCCTCGGAGAGCAGGCGCGG
>JBDTMU010000073.1:0-7052 GCA_039934115.1 Chloroflexota bacterium
CGTCGGCCGATCGGTCGAACTGCATGAAGACCAGGTTCCAGATCTCGAGCCAGCGCGGGCAGGTCTCCGAGTGGTCGGGGATGCACTCCGGCCCCTCCGACAGCTCGGCGCCACGGTCGTAGTGAAGCTCGCTGCATGGTCCGCACGGACCGGTCTCGCCCATCGACCAGAAGTTGTGGTCGTCGCCAACGGCGATGTTGCCCCATGTAGCCATGCGCTCCGCCGGGAGGCCGATCTCATCGGTCCAGATCCGTCGTGCCTCGTCGTCGTCGAGGTAGGTGGTTGCCGCGATGCGCTCGCCGGGGATCCCCAGCTCGACCGTCAGGAACTCCCACGCCCAGTGAATCGCCTCGCGCTTGAAGTAGTCGCCGAAGCTCCAGTTGCCGAGCATCTCGAACAGGGTCTGGTGCCGCGGCGTGCGCCCCACCTCCTCGAAGTCGTTGTGCTTGCCCGCCACGCGCAGGACTGGTTGCGCGTCGACCGCTCGCTTGTAGTCGCGCTTCTCCTCGCCGGTCAGCACGCGCTTGAACTGGACCATCCCCGAGTTGGTGAAGAGGAGCGTGGGATCGTCGCGGGCGACGAGTGGCGCGGGCGGCACGCGCGTGTGGCCGCGCGCCTCGAAGAAGCGCTGGAAGCGCTCGCGGATCTCGGCGGCCTGAAGCTCCGGCATCGGTCCTGCCCTGTGACCCCTAACTCACCACGAGAGCCGGTGAACGACCGGCTCTCGACTCCTCGTGCGTGAACGCGCGCGAATGGCCGGTCAGGAGGCAGCGCCCTCCGGCGCAGGCTCCCCACCGCCGGCATCGTACGCGGACATCATCTCGGCGCGTGCCTTCTCGGCGGCCGCGCGACCTTCGTTGATGGCCTCACCGATGGCTGCCCGCTTCTCGCCGACGAACCCGCCGACCTGCTCGCGAGTCTGGTCGCCCGTGCGGGGCGCAAGCAGCAGCCCGATCGCCGCACCGATCAGCCCACCGATCACGACCCCTGCGAGGAAGCTGCCGAACCCGGAATCTTTCATGAATCGGCCCGTCCCTAGCGTTTGCGTGCGCTGATTCTACCGATCCGTCCGCTCCCCGTCCCGACCACCACGGGCCGGACGCTCGGGAGGCGGCCGCGAGGGCCCCAGCTGCGCCAGCAGATCGGTGGCCAGCATGGCAAGCTGCGCGACCAGGCAGGCGGACAGCAGGTGGAAGTCGCCGATCCGCACCAGCTCGAGGCCGGTTCGCGCCCCGATCGCGTTCCCCGTCGCCGTGCCCAGCACCGACGCCAGCGCCAGGATCATCAACCGCCGGTCCCAGCGACCGCGGAGCGCGATGAAGATCGTCAGGTTGATCGCCGCCACGAAGACGGTGAGCACCATCCAGGGCGTCATGTCGCGCGGGCGATGCGACCGCCGCCGAGGCACTCCTCTCCGTCATACAGGACCGCGGCCTGCCCGGGCGCAGGTGCCCAGACCGGCTCGGCGGTCTCCACCAGCAGCCGCTCATCCCCGACCACGGTGACCTCGCACGACACGTCCGCGCCTCGGTGCCGAATGCGGACCGATGCCTCGAAGCGATCGGCGGGAGGCTCCCCGGCCACGAAGCGGCGGCCCTCGACCGCGAAGCTCCGCGCGGCGATCTCGTCGCGACGCCCGACTACCAACGTGTTGGTGGCAGGGCGCACTTCCTGCACGAAGACAGGTTCGCCGAGCGCGACTCCCAGCCCGTGTCGCTGTCCTACCGTGTAGTGCGCATAGCCGGTATGGGTCCCGATCTGTTCGCCGCCGGTGTCGACGATCGGCCCAGGCTCGCCGACGTACCCGCGCCGCTCGGCCAGCAGCTGACGGTAGTCGCCGGCGGGCACGAAGCAGATCTCCTGGCTCTCCGGCTTGTCGGCAGTGGGCAGCTTCAGCTCGGCCGCGATGTGTCGCACCTCGGGCTTTGTCAGATCGCCCAGTGGGAAGCGGGTATGCGCCAGCTGGGCCTGGTCGAGGACCCACAGGAAGTAGGTCTGATCCTTGTTCGCGTCTGCCGCGCGCATGAGGTGGAAGCGACCGTCGCGCTCCTCGACCCGGGCGTAGTGGCCGGTCGCCACCTGGTCGGCCCCGTACGCGGCGAGGCCGCGACGCAGCAGCTCGTCGAACTTGATGTACTGGTTGCAGGCCTGGCACGGGTTGGGGGTGGCGCCGGCGAGGTAGCCATCTGCGAAGGCGTCGATCACCCGCTCCTCGAAGGAGCGCTCCAGGTTGAGGGCGAAGAACGGGATCCCCACCAGCTGCGCCACCCGACGGGCGTCGTCATGGGCATCTGGCGAGCAGCAGCTCCGGCTCTGTTCGTATCCCTCGCCGCCGTCGGGGTGCAGGCGCATCCAGACGCCAACCACCTCATCGCCGGACCCGACTGCGTCACGCGCCAGCAGCGCGGCCGCGACGCTCGAGTCCACCCCGCCGCTCATCGCGGCAACGATGCGGGCCATCAGGCCGAGGCCACCCTGCTCCGCAGCGCGGCCTGGTCGCGGATACGGCCGATGCTCTTTCGCAGCACCTCGGTCGTGCGCTCGATGTCGGCGAGCGTCGTTCCGCGGCCAGCCGTCAGCCGCAGCGCACCGTGGGCACGATCGGCGTCGATCCCCATCGCCAGCAGGACGTGGCTCGGCTCGGCCGAGCCACTGGTGCAGGCGCTTCCGGTGCTGCCCTCGACTCCGTCGAGGTCAAGTGCGGCCACCAGATCGCCTCCCTCGACGCCATCGATCAGCCAGCTGGCGCTGTGCGGCAGCCGTTCAGTGGGATGGCCTGTCGGCTCCACCCCGTCGAGCTCCCGGATGCCGGCAAGGAGCCGATCGCGCAGGCCGGCGAGCCGCGCGTTCTCGGCATCACGAGCGGACGCATCGGCCTGGGCCAGCTCCAATGCGCGGGCGAAGCCGACGATGCCGGCCACATTCTCCGTTCCGGCCCGCCGCTGCCGCTCCTGGGCACCGCCCTGGATCTGGGGCAGGAGCGCCGTCCCCTGCCGCACGAAGAGCGCCCCGACCCCCTTGGGACCGTAAACCTTGTGGGCGGCAAGGCTCAGCAGGTCGACCCCCAGGTTGTCGACGTCGAGCGGCAGGAAGCCCGCGGTCTGGATTGCATCGGTGTGGAAGAGAACGCCGCGCCGACGGCAGATGGCACCGATCTCGGCGATCGGCTGAATGGTGCCGACCTCGTTGTTGGCGTACATGATCGAGACCAGGCTGGTGTGCTCGTTGATGGCGGCTTCGACCTGCGCAGGATCGACGCGCCCGAATCGGTCGACCGGAACGTAGGTCACGCCGAAGCCGGAGCGCTGCATGATCGCGCAGGCATGCAGCACCGCCCTGTGCTCGACCCCGCTGGTGACGATGTGCCGCCCCTTGGCGCTGGCCGCCCAGGCGGCACCCTTGATGGCGAGGTTATCGGCTTCGCTGCCGCCCCCGGTGAAGACGATCTCGCGAGGCTTGGCGCCCAGGATCGAGGCGATCATTTCGCGCGCCTCGTCGACCCCCTGCCGCGCACGCCGGCCGGCTGCATGCGGGCTCGACGCGTTACCGAAATGCTCGGTCAGGTAGGGCAGCATCGCGTCCAGCACCTCGGCGCGGAGCGGCGTGGTGGCGGCATGGTCGAGGTAGATGCTCATCTGCCAGGTCTCCCAGGCGCCTCGTGCACGATCATGGGCGCCACGGGCGGAGTCTACGACCTGGGGATCATGGAGGTGTTGACCGGTGATCGTGCGAACCCTCGAAGACGTGGTCGGGAGTGACCGGGACGTCGCCGGCGAAGGCTGGCGCAGCCGTCGCCTCCTGTTGCGACGCGACCAGTTGGGCTTCTCGCTGCACGACACCACCGTCGCGGCGGGAACCGAGCTGAAGCTGCAGTACAAGCATCACCTTGAGGCCTGCTACTGCCTCGAGGGCGAGGCCGAGCTGGTGGACCTGGCCAATGGCGAGCGCCATGCAATCGGTCCGGGCAGCATGTATGCCCTCGACGCACACGATCGCCATACGCTCACGGTGCAGCAGGACCTCCACCTGGTCTGCGTCTTCAACCCGGCGCTGAGTGGCGGCGAAACCCACGACCCTGATGGAAGCTTCCCCCCGCCCAGGGACTAGCCACCTCTAGATGCGGACGCAGGAAGTTGGCGATCGAATGCGTCACTGAGGCAGCGCCGTGTGACCAGTCACTTCGATCTCGCTGAGGACAAAGGCGGTGCGACAGTCAAGCACGAGCTCCGACTGTTCGGCCTCCGAGATTGGCGGGTCGCTTGGTCGGCATGTCGAGGCTGCAGGGTCGTCCACGTGACCCACCACGCGAACGACGTCGCCTACGTCGAGGCCGGCCTTGACAATCTCCGGCGGGAAGAAGATGAACAGGTTCGTGGGAATGCCGTCTAGATCACTGAGATTCAGGCATTTGTCGAATAGCCATTCCGGCTCCCCAGGGTAGGGGGTGGGGTTGGTACAGCCGTGCACGACACCGGTCACCTCGTGCGGGCCGGTGCCCAGGCACTCGAGACGAGCGAGGCTGCTCATCCCACCGACCACTGTGGCAGTCACGGTATCTGGACAGCGTGGCGGCGCAATGCTGATGGAGGTCGGGGGCTGGCCACTCGGCCCGGTTGCGATCCAGCCGTATGTAACGTCTGTGAAATACACATCCGTGGGCAGCCAGCTGAAGTACACCTCGTACCAGTCCCGGCCGTGCGCTGCCAGCGGGCCAAAGGTGAGCAGGACCTCGGATCCTTTTCCCAACTCCACCACCGACTGCGCTCCGCCCTGGAAATTGCTGGGAAAGTCAATGACTGCAAGGAAGTCAATTACCTCGAGGCGGTCGACGATCACCGTCGCCGTGGGTCCACTATCGGTCAACGGCGGGTAGGACAGTGGTTGGCGCGCCGGGATTGCACTGGGCGCCGACGTCCGGCTCGCCCCAGAAGAAGGGAGGATCGAGGGTCTTGGGGTCGTGGTGGCGTTGGCGCAGGCCGCGACGACGAGGCTGAGCAATAACGGTAGGAACACCTGCTTCGACGACTGCGCAAAGCATCGGGGCGGTCGCCCTCGCAAGTCGAGGAGATTGACCACCTCGGAAGCATGCTCCCGGCTGGACTGCGGCGTCAACAACCAAGGCCTTCGGGGCACGGGGCCCCGAAGGGTCGTTAACCGGCCCCTTTGACCGGCCCCTTTGTATTCTTTGCCGATGAAGCTCGAGACAACGACGCTCCCTGACGGAAGCGTCGTTGAGTATTGCCTTGGCGGCCAGCCCGATGCCGACGACCTGCTCGTCTTCCACATCGGGACCCCCAACGCGGCCACCGAGTTTCCAGAGCTCACGTCTGCGGCAGCACGGAACGGGCTGCGAACGGTGACCTACTCAAGGCCGGGGTACGGGGCGTCGACTCGTCAGCCCGGTCGCCGCGTAGCCGACCAGGCACGACTGACAGCGTTGCTTGCCGACCACCTGGGCTACGACTCGTTCCTGACCGCGGGGTGGTCGGGCGGCAGTTCGGCGGGGTTGGCATGTGCCGCGCTCATGGGCGACCGCGTTCGTGCCTGCCTGGTCCTGGCCGGACTGTCGCCTCCGCACGAGGTCGGGCCAGAGTGGTTCGAGTGGGTCCCCGAGCAAGATGCGGATGAATTCCGGACCCTCGACACCGATGACCGAGATCGGCTCATTCCCGCGTTCGAGGAGGCGGCCGCGCTGTTCGCTGAGGTGACCCCCGAGTCCCTCGCCGCTCTTCCTGGTACACCGACGGTGGATCGAGAGGCCCTCCTGCGGCCAGGCGGCTTCGGTCCAGCGTTGGCCGAGGGGATCCGTCGCGGGGTCGGAGGCATCTTCGGCTGGTTCGACGACTCCGTCGCGGCAGCCGGGCCCTGGGGATTCCAGGTCGGGGAGATCGAGGTCCCGGTCGTCATTCGGCACGGCGAGCTGGACCCGCTCGTAGATGTCCGGCACGGCCGCTGGCTCGGCGCTCACATTCCGGGCGCTATCACGCAGATTCTTCCGGACGCAGGCCATGGATCGATCGCCGACCCTCTCGAGGTCGTGGTGGAGATCCTCCTCGAAGCCGCGCGGTGAGCAGGGCCATGACCATCGTCCTGTTGAGGCACATGCTGCTCGTGCGCGTGTTCCTGGCCGATGCGCCTCCCATCGAGGCGCGCGGGTTGTGATTACAAGGCTTCGACGGCTGAAGTAGACTCCAGCGACTCGCGTCAAACACCGACGCGCTTGAGGTCGCGGGTCCCACCTCAGCGCCGGCGACCGCGACCACCGGGAGTCCGCCCAATGCGCACCAAGCATCCTCGTGTGCGGCTGTTCGCCGTTCTCCTGTCAATGGCGGCGTTGCTTGCCGCAGCCGCGCCCGTCCAAGCGGCAGATCGCGGATTTGTCGATGTCCAGGGCTGCAGCTGGTTCGAAGGGGGAAAGGCGACCGTACCCGCTGGCACTGAATTCGATCTCTTCGCCGGTTGGATTGCTGCGACCCGTGGGCAGGAGCTTGCCTGGCTCGACAGCGTGCAAACGACGCTCACTATTGACGGTTCTCCGGTCGCCGATGCTGATAACTGGTGGAGCGAGCCATTCCAGGTCGACAAGAAGTTCTGGATCGTGGTCTGGGTCTATCCACACGCAGCGCTGCGCGCCGGGCAATCGATCACGGTCTACCACGCCTGGAGCCTGGACGTACCGGTGTTCGACGGCTCGTTCCACTACCCAGCCGGCGAGATCATCTTTGATGCGACGTGCACCATCACCGCTCGCGGTGGCCGACGGTAACGGAGACCGATGTCGAAGGCCCTCCGCCGCAGCGGGGGGCCTTCTCGTTTCTCGCCTGTAACGCTTCGGCGGGCTAGCGCCTCCAGCCGTCGATCAGGAACGATCCTGCGAAGGCGGCCAGGCCCAACGTCACCAGGTCCAGCGAACCGAGGTTGACGGAGAACGCGGCAAGCAGAAACAGGACGACTGCGATGAGCAGCAGAATGCTGCCCGGCTTCATGGACACTCTGGTCCTCCTCTCCAATTTCCCCCGTGGTGATTAGACCGCGACTGTCAACTGCCCGGC
>JBDTMU010000074.1:0-6946 GCA_039934115.1 Chloroflexota bacterium
GCGGCCTTGACCATCTCGCCCAGCCGCACGATGTCGCGCCCCTCGTCGGGCGTGAGCCGGAGTCCCAGCGCCGAGGCCTCGACGATCGCATAGAACATGCCGCCCCAGGCCACGTCGATCTTGACCCGCCCGATCTGCGGCACCTCGACCGGGGCGTTGATCTCGATCGCGAAGGCGGGGACGTTTTCGAAGGTGATCGAGGTTGCCTTGCCGTCGCTCACCTCGGCGCGGATGCGGATCAGGCCGGCGGGTGCCTCCAGCGTGAGCTGGGTGATCGGCTCCGTCACCGGGACCAGCTTCTCGGCGATCAGCACCGTGGCGGTGCAGATCGTGTTCGATCCGCTCATGGCGGGGTATTCGGCCTGCTCCATGATCACGAAGCCGGCATCGGCCTTTGGGTCGGTGGGCGGCAGGACCACGTTCGCGCACAACGCGGGGTAGCCGCGTGGCTCGCGCAGCATCAGGCGTCGCAGCTGGTCCCCGTGCTCGGCCAGGTGGTTGCGCTTCTCGAGCATGGTCGCGCCCGGGACGTCGTGGACTCCGCCGATGATGACCCGCCCCGGCTCGCCGCCGGCGTGCGCATCGACGGCCGTGATGGTCGGGTCCAGTCGCATGCCGGCATGGTGCCATGCCTGCGCTGCCCGGGGACATCGCGCATAGTGACCGCCTCGTGGTCAGCCTCCTCACCGCCCGTTCCACCGCGCATGAACTGCTCGACGCGGAGCACCTCGACCTGCTCGAGCTGCGCAGGAACCTGCGCGAGATGGCGATGCTCAATCGGCTCCCGGGAGGGACCGGCGACAGTGTGCGCGCCGTCGAGCGACTGCTCGGCGAGCAGGCCGAGGCGACCGTCCTGGACGTCGGAACCGGCTCCGGCGACTTTGTACGGCGGCTGCGCCGGCGACGGCATGTCGAGGTGATCGCGTCGGACCTGCGACCCGAGGTGCTCGAGATCGCCGCACGTAACCTCGCCGGTACCAACCATGTGTCCCTCCTGAAGGCCGATGCGCGCGAGATCCCGCTTGCCGACGGCGAGGTTGACGTCGCTCACGCCTCGTTGCTCATGCACCACTTCGACCCCGATGACGCGATCGCCGCGCTGTCAGAGATGCGACGCGTGTCGCGATTGGGTGTCGTGATCAATGACCTGCGGCGCGGCGTCCTGCCTTTCGCCATGACCGCGACCGCTGTCCTGGCCCTGACCCGCGGCTCCTACACGCGACACGACGGGGTCCTCTCGGCGCGTCGCGCATACACCCTGGCCGAGCTCGACACCCTGGCGGCGAAGGCGGGCCTGCAGCGCGCCCACCGGAGCGGGCGGTTCTGGCCCCGCGTCACGACCGTCTACCGATGAGCGCCATCGCCCTCGACTGCGAGGTCCTGGTGGTCGGCGCAGGCCCGGCGGGGTCGGCTGTTGCTGCGGCCCTCGCCGCGCACGGGCGCGACGTGCTGATGGTCGAGGCTCGCGCCCATCCGAGGCCCAAGGCCTGCGCCGAGTACGCCAGCCCGCGGATCGTGGAGGAGCTGCGGCGGCTCGGCCTCCCGGACGCGGCTTGGCAGCGGGATGCGCTGCCGCTGGCCGGCATGCGGGTGATCCGGGGCCAGGACGCGGTCGATGTTCGGTATCGAGATGCGGCCAGGCCCCGCAGCGCATGGGGGCTCGACCGTCTCGTCTTCGACACCGGGCTGGCCGCCCATGCCGCGGACTCCGGCGCCCGCCTCATCGAGCATGCAGCATTCGACCAACCCATCTGGACCGATGGGCGGGCCAGCGGGGCAATCGTGTCGACTCCCGACGGATCCATGCGGGTGCGAAGCCGCTGGCTGATCGGGGCCGATGGAGCTCGCTCGCGGGTCGCGAACCGGCTGGGCGTCGAGCGACCGGTAATTGCGCCTCGACGGCTGGGCATGGTCGCGCACTACGAGGGCGACCCCGAGCTTTCCGATCACGGCGAGATGCACGTTGGCCCCGGGTGGTACGTGGGACTTGCCCCGCTGGCCGGCGAGCGGCTGAACGTGGGCATGGCACTCCCCATGGAAAGGGTGGGCCGCGGCGCGAAGGAGCGCTTTCAGGCGGCGATCGACGGCATCCCCGCGGTCGCCGCTCGTCTCGCGGGGAGCAAACGCCTGACGCCGATCCGTGGCGCCTCGCCGATCGGCCACCGCGTGGCGCGCGCGGCGGGGCCTGGCTGGCTGCTGGTGGGCGACGCGGCCGGGTTCATCGACCCGTTCACCGGGGAGGGGATCTACCGTGCCCTGCGCTCCGCCCGGGCTGCCGCGGAGGCGCTGGCCGGAAGGCACGAAGGTGTCGAGGACCGTTACCTCGTCGCCCGGCGCCATGCGTTCGCCGCCAAGGACGCGCTCACCTGGCTGGTCCAGGGGATGCTCGCCTCCCCACCGCTGATGGGCTACGCGCTGCGCCGCCTCGCCTCCCGGCCCGCCGCGGCGGAGCGGCTGGGGAGCGCCCTGGGCGATTGCCGCCCGGCCAGCGACGCGCTCTCGCCGCTCTTCCTGGCGCAGGTCCTTCGGCCATGAAGAGCCGGGTACAGATCCACATCGACGCGCCGCTGGAGCGGATCTTCCCGCTGGCAGCCGAGGTCGAGCGCTGGCCGGAGCGCCTTCCGCACTACCGCTACGTGCATCGACTGCCCGCCTCGAACGGGGAGCGACGCTTCGTGATGGGCGCCCGCCGCGGCCCGATCCCGGTCCGCTGGGAGGCGATCCAGCGACCGCTCCCCGATGAGCGGCGCATCGAGTTCACGCACACCGGCGGCGTCACGCGCGGCATGCAGGTCGCCTGGCGCTTCGAGCCAAGCGATGGCGGGTGGGAGGTCAGCATCGAGCACGAGCTGGAGCTGCGCTGGCCGCTGATCGGTGGCACGGCCGAGCGGGTCATCGGTCCGCAGTTCGTCGAGGCGATCGCGCGCCGCACACTGCGCCGCGTCAAGGTCCTCGCTGAGGCGGGCCCGTGAGACGGGTGGCGGTGACGGGGATCGGTGCCGTGACCCCCATCGGCTCCGGATCTGATGGGCTGTGGGCCGGCGTGCTGGCCAATCGCTCTGCCGTGCAGGCGATCGACCGATTCGATGCCTCGCCCTTCCCTTCGCGGATCGCCGCCCAGATCAACGACTTCGTGCCCACCGACCATCTGGACGCCAAGCGTGCGAGGCGCCTCGATCGGTTCAGCCAGCTCTCGGTCGCCGCCGCGCGAATGGCCGTCGGCCAGTCCTGCCTGACCGATGCCGATCGGTCCGATGGCCGCACCGGGGTCTGGATCGGCTCGGCGCTGGGTGGGGTCGCCTTCGGCGAAGAGCAGCACGCGGCCTACGTGCTCGGCGGTGTCCGCGCCGTGGCGCCCACGTTGGCCACGGCTGTCTTTGGCGGGGCAGGGGCGAGCAATGTGGCGATCGACCTTGGCAGTCGCGGACCGGCGGTCGGGAACGCCAATTCCTGCGCCTCGGGCGCGGTCGCCATCGGGCAGGCGTTTGGGGCGATCAGATCAGGGATGGTCGATGTGGCGATCGCCGGTGGCGCGGAGGCTCCTCTCGCTCCACTGACTCATGGCGCGTTCGCGATGATCCGCGTCCTGTCGCAGCGCAACGACGACCCGGCCACCGCGTCGCGGCCATTCGACCGGGACCGCGATGGGTTCGTCATGGCGGAGGGCGCGGCGATGCTCGTGCTGGAGGCCTGGGAATCGGCGGAGCGGCGCGGGGCCACCATCCTGGGCGAGGTGGCCGGCTTTGGCGCATCGACCGATGCCTACCACCTGACGGCGCCGCTCCCTTCCGGCGAGGCGGCGGCCGCGGCGATCACGACGGCCCTGGTGGATGCCGGCGTTGTGGCGGAGGAGATCGGCTACGTGAATGCGCACGCCTCGAGCACCCAGCTCAACGAGCTGGCCGAGACGAAGGCATTCCATCTGGCGCTGGGCGAGCGCGCCGCTGGAGTGCCCGTCTCGGGGACGAAGGGGCTATACGGTCATGCGCTTGGGGCGAGCGGCGCGATCGAGGCGGCGATCACGGTCATGGCGCTCCGCAACGGCCTGCTGCCGGGCACCTGCAACCTCGTCACCCTCGACGAACGCTGCCAGCTGAACGTCCTGCGCGAGCCCGTCTTGGCGCGGCCGACCGCTGCGCTCTCGACCTCGTTTGGCTTCGGCGGCATGAACGCGGCGCTCGTCTTGCGCGCGACGTAGCGACAGCCCGACGTAACGCCCTCAGACCGGAAGGCGGATCCAGAACCGAGCGCCGCCTCCCGATCGATCAGCCACTCCGATCTCGCCACCGTGAGCCTCGGCCGCGGCCCGCGCCGTGGCCAGACCCAGTCCCGCACCGCCGCCCCGAGCGCCTGCTCCTCGCTGGAACGGCTCGAAGATGAGCTCCCGTTCCTCCAGCGGGACGCCCGGCCCGCGATCCAGCACGTCGACCTCGAGGATCTGGCCCGCTTGCACTGTCGTCACCCTGGCCCGGATCTCAACCGCCGAACCTTTCGGGGCATGCGCGATGGCGTTCGCCACGAGGTTGCCGACTGCCTGATCCGCGCGAACGCGGTCGAGGTTGACCTGCGCAGCGCTGGCATCTGCCTCCAGGGACACCTCGGCTGCCCGCGCCAGCGGCTGCAGGCGCCGCATCACGCTCTCGGTCAGGTCGCTCACGGGGATCGGGGCTCGCAGCAGGGGGCGGCCCGTGGACTCTGCTGCCACGAGTTCGAGGAGGTCGGCGGCCAGGTCGGCGAGCCGTGCAGCGTCCCCCCGAGCATCGCGCAGAGCGGCACGCAGCTCGTGATGCGAAACCCGCGGGTCGTCTGCGAGCTCGAGCTCCGCCTGGAGCGCCGCCAGTGGGGTCCGCAGATCGTGCGAGGCGGCAGCCAGGAAGGCCTTCTGGCGACGTACGTTCTCGGAGACACGGTCGAGCATGCGGTTCAGGGTCCTGGCCAGCAGGCCGAGTTCGTCGAGCCGCGGCGGCTCCCGAAGGCGTCGCTCGAGATCGGCCTGTGAGATGGCGGCCGCCTCGGCCGTCATGGTTGCCACCGGGCCGAGGGCACGTCCGGCCAGCCACCAGCCGCCGAGCCCCGAGACGAGAATTGCCATGAGTCCGGCCACCCCCATCAGCTCTGCCAGTGCGGCCTGCGCCGCAGCCACCGGCTCGAGATCAACGCCCGCAACCACGGTCATCCCGGTCGCGACGCGGTCGCTGCGCACCAGGACCGATCGGCCGGCAATGGTCGTCGCGCCGCTGGTCGAGGGCACCGCCGTCAGCGCGGGAGCCCCTGCGCTCGCCTCCGACCTGGAGCCGTCGGACCCGAACAGAATGACCCATACCCCAGCTGTGTCGCGGTCGCCCTCCTGGAGTCCGCCCTGCTGATCGTTCTCGAGAGCGGACTCGACGGCCGCGATGCGCAGCTCAACCCGGCGGCCCAGCTCCCCGCGCAGAACCTCGCCGAGCTGCAGCCAGATGATGACCCCGAGCACCACGATGGTGACCGCCACGGCCGCGGCGTAGGCCAGCGCCAGCCGCGCGCGGATCGTCATGTCGGCCTCGCGGATCGAGGCGGGACTGGAGGGCGCAGCACGTATCCAGCGCCGCGGATCGTCTCGATTCGGGGTCGAGCGTCGCCACTCCCCAGCTGCTCGCGCAGCGTCCGCACGTAGACATCGATGATCCGCGGCGAGCCGTCGAACGCCCAATCCCAGACCTGCTCGAGGATCGTGGAGCGGCTGAGCACGCTATCGGGCTGGCGCATGAAGAATTCGAGGAGGGCGAACTCGCGAGCGGTCAGCGTGAGCGCCCGGTCCCCGGCGACCGCGCGGTGCGCCACCGGATCGAGCTCCAGGTCACCCAATCTCAACCGCACCGGGCGCTCGACAGCACCGCGTCGGGCGAGCGCGCGCAGGCGGGCAAGCAGCTCGGCGAATGCAAAGGGCTTGACCAGGTAGTCATCTCCCCCGGCGTCGAGCCCGCGCACGCGATCCTCGACCGCTCCGCGCGCGGTCAGGAAGATGACGGGCGTCCACCTTTCGGCGGCGCGCAGCTCCGCGCAGAGGGCGTAGCCATCGCCGTCAGGGAGCACCACGTCGAAGATCATGGCGTCGTAGGTGGACTCGGTGGCCATCCATCGGCCGTCCTCGATCGTCGCCGCATGATCAACGGCGTGCCCCTCCCGGCGGAGCCCGCGAAGCACGACCGCGCTGAGCCGAACATCGTCCTCGAGCAGCAGGAGCTTCATGGTCGTGCGATGTGTTGCATGCCGCCATGATTGCGAGTGGAATGTGAGTGGCGGATGAGCGAATCGGCCCGTGAGATCGGTGGCATCCGCCTAGCACATTAACCGCCCATTCACGAAGGGGCGCGCATCCTCGCTCCAGAGTCCGGCAATGAGGCGGGACCGAACGAGGAACCCACGATGAATCTGAAACGACTGAGCGGCCCACTGCTGGCCGCGATCGCCACGATGCTGTTGGCAGGCGGGAGCGTGGCGCTGGCCACCGATCCGTCCGTTCCGCCTGCGTCCGCAGGCACGACAGCCGAGGAGCCCGGGACATCCGGCCCTGACACCGATAACGTTCAAGACGAGAGCGGCGCGAATGACGCCGCCGAGGCCGCCGATCCCGCGGAGGCCGCCGAAGCCGATGCTGGTGCCCCTGACACCGACAACGTCCAGGAAGAGGTCGAGGACGGCACACCGGACTGACGCGATCCGGATGCGCTAGCTGAACGCCGTCGTCCGCCAACGCGGGCGATGGCGTTTCTCTGCGTCGATGACCCCTGCGCTAGCATCGGGCTGTGTCCGAGCTGACTCAGCTTCTCGACGCAGCCGAGGCCATGGTCGCTCGAGGCGAGCCGATGGCCCTCGCGACCGTGGTCGCCACCCGTGGCTCGACCTACCGGCGGGCCGGGGCGCGGCTGCTGATCCCGGCTGAAGGCGAGCCGATCGGCAACATCAG
>JBDTMU010000075.1:0-6940 GCA_039934115.1 Chloroflexota bacterium
ACCTGCTGAAGGTGATCGCCTGGTACGACAACGAGTGGGGCTACTCCTGCCGGGTGGCGGACCTCGCCAGCTTCATGGCCGCCCGGCTGTAGCCTGCATGAACAAGCAGACGGTTCGGGATATCGACGTTCGGGGCAAGCGCGTCTTCCTGCGCGCCGATCTCAACGTCCCGCTCGACGACGGTCGGATCACCGACGACACGCGCATCCGTGCCAGCCTGCCCACCATCCGCTACCTCCTGGAGCGAGGAGCGGCGGTGATCCTGGCCAGCCACCTCGGCCGGCCGAAGGGCAAGGTCAATGACGCCCTGCGTCTCAAGCCCGTCGCGGATCGGCTGGGCCAGCTGCTCGGCCGCAACGTGCGGATGACCGGCGACGCCCTTGGCCCCGGCGTGCAGGTGGCGATCGGCAAGCTGCGTCCCGGCGACCTGCTGCTGCTCGAGAACCTGCGCTTCCACGCCGAGGAGGAGGCGAACGACCCTGGCTTCGCCAAGGCGCTGGCCGACATGGCAGAGATCTACGTCGACGACGCCTTCGGCTCGGCGCATCGGGCCCATGCATCGACGGAGGGGATCACCCACTTCCTGCCGAGCGTGGCCGGGCTGCTGCTGGAGGAGGAGGTGACCGCCCTCTCCAACCTGCTCGACAAGCCTCCCAAGCCGTTCCACACGATCATCGGCGGGGCGAAGATCAGCGGCAAGCTCGAGGTGCTCGAGGTGCTGCTGGCTCGTTGCCAGGCGGTCCTGGTGGGCGGCGGCATGGCCAACACCTTCCTGGCGGCCAAGGGTTACGCCATGGGCAAGAGCCTGGTCGAGACCGAGCAGCTGGCCAACGCGGAACGCATCATGTCGGAGGCGCGACGCAAGCGCGTGCGCCTGATGCTCCCCACCGACCTGGTCATCGCCGCCCAGATTCACCAGCGCTCGCAACGCCAGGTCGTCCCGCTCAGTGGTGTCCCGAAGGACTGGATCGTGGTTGACATCGGTCCGCAGACTGTGGAGGCTTATACGACCCATCTGGCCAAGGCACGAACCATCTTCTGGAATGGCCCGATGGGCATCTTCGAGATCGCCCCGTTCGCCGAGGGCACCAACGCCATCGCTAATTACGTCGCCTCGCGCACAGCCGATGGGGTGATCACGGTGGTGGGCGGCGGCGATTCGGTGTCAGCGGTCGACAAGCTCGGCCTGACCGATCAGATGAGCCACGTCTCGACCGGCGGTGGCGCCTCCCTCGAGTTCGTCGAGGGCAAGAAGCTGCCAGGCGTCGAGGCCCTGCCGGACCGATGAACACGGCGATCTCCGCCGTTCACGCTCGCGAGGTGCTGGACTCCCGCGGCAACCCGACGATCGAGGTCGATGTGCGGCTGAGTGGGGGAGGGTGGGGCCGCGCCATCGTCCCGTCGGGAGCCTCGACCGGCGCCCACGAGGCCGTCGAGCTGCGTGACGGCGACCCTGCCCGGTACGGCGGCAGGGGGGTCCTGCGGGCGGTCGGCAACGTCAACGGCGAGATCTCCGCGGCGGTGCTGGGCCGCGACGCGCTCGACCAGGCAGGGCTCGACCGCACCTTGATCGACCTCGACGGCTCACCGAACAAGGGGCGGCTTGGCGCGAATGCCCTGCTCGGCGTCTCGCTGGCCGCGGCTCACGCCGCCGCCGCCGCGCAGGATCGGCCGCTGTATAGGTACCTTGGTGGCGACGACGCGCACGTCCTGCCGGTACCGCTGGTGAACATCCTGAACGGCGGCAAGCACGCCCAGGACTCGACCGATTTCCAGGAGTTCATGATCGCCCCGCTCGGCGCGCCGAGCTTCGCGGAGGCGCTGCGCTGGGCGGCCGAGACCTTCCATGCGCTCGGCGACCTCCTCCACCAGCGCGGGTTCGCCACCACCGTGGGCGACGAGGGCGGCTACGCCCCCAGCCTGGCGACGAACGAGGACGCCATCGGCGTCGTGCTCGAGGCCATCCAGCGTGCGGGCTACCGACCGGGCGAGCAGATCGCGATCGCCCTCGACCCCGCCGCGACCGAGGTCTACAGCGAGGGGCGATACGTCCTCACCCGCGAGAAGCGCACCCTGACGAGCGACGACCTGATCACCTTCTGGGCCGACTGGGTCGGTCGCTACCCGATCATCAGTCTCGAAGACGGCCTTGCCGAGGACGACTGGGCCGGCTGGAGCGCACTGACCGCGCAGCTCGGCGATCGCATCCAGGTGATGGGTGACGATCTGCTGGTGACCAACACCGAGCGTCTCGCTCGCGCCATCCGGGAGAACGCTGCCAATTCGATCCTGATCAAGCTCAACCAGATCGGCACCCTGACCGAGACCCGCGAGGCTGTCGAGATGGCGCAGGCCGCCGGCTGGCGCGCGATCGTCAGCCACCGGTCCGGAGAGACAGAGGACACCACCATCGCCGATCTCGTGGTCGCCCTGGGGACCGGGCAGATCAAGACGGGCAGCGTCAGCCGCAGCGAGCGAATTGCCAAGTACAACCGGCTGCTGCGGATCGAGGAGGAGCTCGGCGAGGCTGCCACCTACGCTGGTCGGGGAGCCTTCGCGGCCCTGGCCGGCTGATGGACGCCCTCACCGATCACGCGCGGCGCAATCGGGCATTCTGGAACGAGCTGTCCGACACCTACCAGGCCGACCACGGTCCCGACCTGGCCCGCCACGGCGCCGCGTGGGGTGTCTGGCAGGTTCCCGAAGCGGAGATTCAGGCGCTCGGCGATGTGGCCGACAAGGACGTGCTGGAGCTCGGCTGCGGAGCGGCGCAATGGTCGATTGCCCTGGCCCAGCGTGGGGCGCGACCTGTGGGCCTCGACCTGTCGGAACGCCAGCTCGAGCACGCCCGCGAGCTGATCGCCGAGGCGGGGCTCGACTTCCCCCTGGTCCATGCCAGCGCCGAGGCGGTGCCCTACCCGGACGCCAGCTTCGACCTCATCTTCTGCGACCACGGCGCCATGGTCTTCGCCGATCCCCGACGCACCGTCCCCGAGGCAGCGCGCCTGCTCCGCGACGATGGGCTCCTCGTCTTCAGCATGCACACCCCCGTCGCCGACATCTGCTGGCCGCCCGACTCGGAGGAGGTCACGGACCAGCTCCGGCTCAACTACTACGAGCTGAATGTCGTGGACGTCGGCGAGTCGCAGCACGTCGAGTTCCAGTTGCCCTACGGCGAATGGATCCGCCTCTTCCGAGCCAACGGGCTGGTGATCGAGGATCTGATCGAGCTCCGACCGGAGGCCGATGCGGTCAGCACCTACCGCACCGACGCGGACCGCGAGTGGGCTCGGAAATGGCCAATGGAGCACATCTGGAAGGTGCGCCGCCGACGGGAGCCCGGGTCCTAGCGGACGGCGTCCCCGGGCCGGACCGGCCCCTCGTTGAGCACCCTGGCGTACCACCGTGCGTCCGGGGGGTTCGTCTTGCCGCTGATCCGCGCGAAGCGACCGTCCGAGAACCACTGCGCCTGCTTCTTGCATGGGGCGGCGTGCCGGGTGATCTCGATCACAAGCCCACCGTCGCCGATGGCCAGCCGATCACCCGGTCCGATCGCGTCCAGCTCGATCCCCTCGAGCGTCAGGTTCTCGCCGAACGCGCCCGGAAAGGCGTTGTGGCCCTCGGCCACGAGGCGCCCGATCGCCTCCATCGAATACAGACACACGGCCTGGTCGACGCCGCCGTGCGAGGGCTCCGGCTCGATGTGTCGGTCATCGGCCAAGCCGAGGGAACCCACCCACTGCTCGTCGACCGGCAGCTTGGGGACGCCGCCCTCGTTGACGTTGACGCTGACGACTCGGCCGGCTCGGGGCTCGGACATCAGGTTCTAGCCCTCGGCGGGAGCCTCCGGCTCGGCGTCGCCACCGGCCTTTGCCCGCTTGCGCGCGGCAGCCGTCTCGCGGGACGCTCGAACCACCGCGACCTTCGCCTTGCCGGCGGCGGTGCGCGGTCGATCGGCGGCCTTGGCGGCGGCGGCCTTCGACGCCTTGGAAGCGGCGACCTTCTTGCGCTGCGCCGTCTTGGTGGCGGTCGACTTCTTCTTGGGCGCCGTTGGGGCTTCGCTCGCGGCCCCGTCCAGCAGATGGGCAGCATTGGCCTTGGCCATCAGCCGGCTCTTGCGGCGAGCGGCGTTGTTGGGGTGGATGAACCCCTTCTCGGCGGCCTTGTCGAGCGCGCTGATCGCGGCGGTCACGGCGGCTGCGCCATCCCCCTCGGAGCGGCCCAGCGCGATGTTGCTGGCCTGCACAACGAGGGTCTTGGCATGGCTCCGCGTCCGTTGGTTGATCGTGCGACGGCGGAGCGACTGGCGGACGCGCTTCAGGGCCTGCGGCGTACGCGCGCCCTTCCAGGTTCGAGCCTTTCTGGCCACAGATAGTCCTCAGCGATGGCGGGTGAAATGAAAAGAGCGCCGGCGAAGCCTGGCGCCGTGGTCGGGCGAGTATAGCATCGGTCTCGGCTAGACTCCGGCCCGATGATCCCCCCGGAGCGCACCCGCAACTTCAGCATCGTGGCGCACATCGACCACGGCAAGAGCACGCTGGCGGATCGGCTCCTCGAGGCGACCCACACCATCGACCCGCGCCAGATGACCTCCCAGGTCCTCGACTCGATGGACCTGGAGCGGGAGAAGGGGATCACCATCAAGGCCCGCGCCGTGCGGCTCCAGTACGACGCCAAAGACGGGCAGACGTACGCCCTGAACCTGATCGACACTCCCGGCCACGTCGATTTCACCTACGAGGTGAGCCGATCCCTCCAGGCCTGCGAGGGGGCGATCCTGGTGGTGGATGCCAGCCAGGGGATCGAGGCCCAGACCCTCGCCAACATGCACCTGGCGCTGGAGCAGCACCTCGTCATCATCCCGGTCATCAACAAGATCGACCTCGCCTCGGCCGACCCCGAGATGGTCCTCGCGGAGCTGGAGGAGACGCTCGCCATCCCCCGCGAGGAGGTGATCCTGGCCTCGGCCAAGGAAGGACGAGGGATCGACGACATCCTCGAGGCGATCGTGAAGCGCATCCCTCCGCCGAGCGGCAAGGCATCGGCGCCCCTCCAGGCGCTTGTCTTCGACAGCCACTACGACCCCTACAAGGGCGTGGTCGCCTACGTGCGGGTCGCCAACGGCACGCTCCACGACCACGAGCGGATCCGCTTCATGGCCACCGGCGTCGAGACCGACATCCTGGAGCTCGGCTACTTCCGGCCACAGCCGGTCCCGACCCGCCGCCTGACGGTCGGCGAGGTTGGCTACGTGGCCTCCGGCCTGAAGAGCATTGCCGACGCCCGCGTTGGCGACACCCTGACCGATGCGGACCGTCCCGCCACCGAGCCCCTGCCCGGCTACAAGCAGGCGTTGCCGCTGGTCTTCGCCGGCATCTACCCGATGCGCGGCGACGAGTACCCGCTCCTGCGCGACGCGCTCGAGAAGCTGCACCTCAACGACGCCTCGTTCGTATACGAGCCCGAGTCGAGCGTGGCGCTCGGCTTTGGCTACCGTTGCGGCTTCCTGGGCCTGCTCCACATGGAGATCGTCCAGGAGCGGCTGGAGCGCGAGTTCGGGCTCGAGCTGATCGCATCGGCGCCATCGGTTGAATATCGCGTCAAGCGATTGAACAGGGCCGATGAGCTGGTCGTGGATAACCCCGCCAAGTTTCCGCCGGCCGGCGAGGTGGAGGCGATCAGCGAGCCGTGGGTGTCGGCCACGGTCATCACCCCGACCGACTACATCGGCGCGATCATGGAGCTGGCCACCACCCGCCGCGGCGACTTCATCAACATGGAGTACCTCGACCCCAAGCGCGTCAACCTGCACTTTGAGATGCCGCTGGCCGAGCTCATCATCGACTTCTACGACCAGCTGAAGAGCCGCTCGTCGGGCTATGCCAGCCTCGACTACGCGTATCTGGGCTATCGGCCCGGCGAGCTCGTCAAGCTCGACATCATGGTCAGTGGCGAGCCGGTGGACGCCCTCTCCCTGATCGTCCATCGGTCCAATGCCTTCCGCGTCGGGAAGGCGCTGGTCGAGAAACTAAAGGAGCTGATCCCGCGCCAGATGTTCGAAGTGCCGGTCCAGGCGGCCATTGGTTCCAATATCATCAGCCGCGAGACGATCCGGGCGATGCGCAAGAACGTGCTGGCCAAGTGCTACGGCGGCGACATCACCCGCAAGCGCAAGCTCCTGGAAAAGCAGAAGGAAGGCAAGCAGCGGATGAAGCGGATCGGGTCCGTCGAGATCCCGCAGGAAGCCTTCCTGGCCATCCTCCGCATGAACGAGGGGCAATAGCGTGAATTTCCAGGACTCGTTGCGCCTCTCGATCGCCCTGGGGCTGACGATCTTCCTGGTCCTGCTGCGCTTCGACTCGGACCGCATCATGCGCTCCGACTACTTCCGCTCCCGCTCCGGCTGGATCGGCCCCGCCTCCTACTACGGGCTGGTGGTCCTCTTCGCGATCGGGATTGCGATCATCCTGCCGCGCGGCCGGGCGCAGCTCTTCCTGGCCCCCGGCGACCCGGACTCGATGCTGCCGGTGATGCTCCTCTTCTGCGCGGTGGCCATCCTCAACGGGCTGGTCCTCGCGTTCCTCCGCTACCGCGCCATCCTGCCGTTGCCGAACCAGCTGCTCGTGTCGCGGCTGGCGGGCGCGGCGGCCAACGCCTTCGCCGAGGAGCTCCAGTTCCGCTCCATCGTGCTGGGGATGCTCCTTTTCGCCGGGCTGCCCGGCGGCGTGGGGACTGCCCTCGTGGTTCAGGCCCTGCTCTACGGGCTGGCGCACCGGCGCCTGTGGAAGGAGCGCGACTGGTACTTCCTCGCGGGCTCGGTGCTCCTGGGGTACGGCGCGGGGCTCGCCACGGTGACCACCGGGTCGGTGGTGCCGGCGATGGTCGGGCATTTCGCGGTGACGGCCTCGCTGTTTGCCTTCGCCGGAGGACGCCTGCGCCA